>NZ_RZSL01000778.1:0-2332 GCF_003997355.1 Mesorhizobium sp. M1E.F.Ca.ET.041.01.1.1
GTGATGGAGCGCGTCCTGGACGAGATTTCCTACGATGCGCCGGACCGCCACGGCACGGCGGTCACCATCGACGCCGGCTATGTGCAGAAACATGTCGGCGACCTGTCGCGGAACACCGATCTGTCGCGGTTCATCCTCTAACCGCGAAGCTTGGCGATGTGTGGCCAGATGGTACCATCTGGCCACCTTTCGTTCCGGCGGCAGCTTGCCTTGTCTCGACTCTCCCGGCCGCTTTACCTAGGTTGCCGCCGATTCCGAAAGCAATTTCAGGAAAAGTGCGCAGCGGTTTTCCATCCGAAATTGCATAAAAACAAATAGTTGGGGTGGACCGGCGGTAGCTGGGCCGCTCCAGGGCGGCGGCGCATGAAGAAACGCGTACTTATCTTCCTCGGCCTGGCATTGGCGGCGGCGGTGGCAACCGCCAACGCGGCGACCATGGTGCCTGCGGGCAACCGCAACGGCGTGCAGCCCGATATTCCCGGCGCCTCCAGCCGGCGCACCCAGGCCACCAGCACCACTTTCCAGGCCAAGTACCGCAAGGTCTATGCGCTGTTGCAGAATGATGCCGAGCTGCGCGCCAAGATCAGGAAGGCGGCGGCGGCCTACGGCATCGATCCGATGCATATCGTCGGCGCCATCGTCGGCGAGCACACCTACAATGTCGACGCCTACGACCGGCTGCAGACGTACTACGTCAAGGCGATGTCTTATCTGTCGAGCAAGCTCACCTTCGCCTATGAAGGCGAGGACGTCAGCGATTTCGTGCAGCGGCCGGAGTTCAAGAAATGCGCCGGCATCAGCGACAGCTATGACCTTTGGGAATGTCGCGAGCAGGTCTGGAACCATTCCTTCCGCGGCAAGACGGTCGGCGGGACAAGCTTCCCCAACGACCGCTTCGGCGCCACCTTCTTCCAGCCCTATTATGCCGGCCAGACCTTCGGCCTCGGCCAGCTCAATCCGCTGACGGCGCTGCAGATGAGCGACCTCGTGCACAAGGTCTCCGGCCTGCCCGAGCTCGACGTCAACGATCCGAACACCGTCTACAAGACGATCATGGACCCGGATCTCACGCTGCCTTATGTCGCTGCGACCATCAGGAAGTCGATCGACGCCTACAGAACCATCGCAGGCTTCGACATCTCGCACAATCCGGGCCTGACCGCCACGCTCTACAATGTCGGCAATCCCGAGCAGCGCGCCTATGCGCTGAAGGAGGAGAACGAGAAGCGCCGCGCCGCGGGCGAGCCGGAAAAGCTGCCCGAGGAGAACTATTACGGCTGGCTGGTCAACGACAAGCTGGACGAGCTGAAGGCGCTGTTCTAGCGGCGGTGAGGTCTGAGATCGGTCTGCCGCCTCGGATTTGCGCGCCTTCTGACGATTGCGCTGCCCCTCATCCGCCTGCCGGCACCTTCTCCCCGTGAAGGACGGGGAGAAGGGACAAGCTCCAGCGCTGGCGATCCCCTCTCCCCGTCCTTCACGGGGAGAGGGTAAGGGTGAGGGGCGGCGCAAAGCCGGAAAGTCTGGCCGATCCGTTACGACTGCGACTCCAAAAACGCCTCGAACTTGCGCAATTCCTCCGGGTCGGCCTCGACCGTGTGGCGCGGCTCCGGATAGGCGCCGGACTGGATGTCTTCGGCATATTCGCGGAAGGCGGCGATGCGCTCGTTCTGCAGGCGGTCGAATTCCGCCGCGAAGTCGCGGTAGCGCTTGGCATGGCGCGGATAGCGGCCGCGATTGGTGCCGAGCACGTCTTCCGAGAACAGATATTGTGCGTCGCAGCCGGCGCCCGCGCCCATCGAGATCATGATCAGCGGCGTGCGCCGCGAGATGGCGCTTGCGACGCCAGCCGGCACCACCTCGATCTCGGCGGCGAAGGCGCCGGCCGCTTCGAGGTCCTTGACCTGCTTCCACACGAAGGCAGCGCTTTCGGCCGTCTTGCCGACCGCCTTGAAGCCTCCCGTCCAGGTCGCATGCGCCGGGATCAGGCCGACATGGCCGCAGACCGGAATGTACTCGTCGCGCAGGCGGCGGATGGTCTGCGGGCTGGCCGAGCAATACATGGCGTCGGCGCTGGCCGCGCGCAGCTTCACCGCCATGCGCAGGATCTCGTTTGTGGTGGCGCCGAGCTTTATGCGTTCGTCGCCGGGAATGGCGAAGCAGGTGGGCGCTGCGTCGCGAAATCGCGGATCGAGCATCACATCATAGGGCACCGAGATGAGGTCGATGCCGGCGCGCTCGGCGGCCTCGGCCTCCTCCAGCGAAAAGACGCGCAGCTTCGAAAGCTGGCGCTTGCCCTTCAGCGACTGCAAATCGGTGACGGTCGGTCTGCTGC
>NZ_RZSL01000779.1:0-2319 GCF_003997355.1 Mesorhizobium sp. M1E.F.Ca.ET.041.01.1.1
GTCCGAGCCGGCCTCGGGTCCGCACACGACATAGGCGACAAGGTGCTTGTCGCCGGCGCGGTCCTGGCGCGCCACCACCACCGCCTCGCGCACCCAGGCGTGCTCGCAAAGCCGGGCGGCGATCTCGTCCGGCTCGATGCGGAAGCCGCGGATCTTCACCTGCTCGTCATTGCGGCCCAAAAACTCCAGATTGCCGTCCGGCAGATAACGCGCCAGGTCGCCAGTCTTATACAGCCGATCGCCCTTCACAAAGGGACTGGCGATGAACCGCTCCGCCGTCAGCTCCGGCCGGTTCAGGTAGCCACGTGCAACACCCGCCCCGCCAATGTAAAGCTCGCCCACCGCCCCGAACGGCACAGGTGCACCATGGCCGTCAAGCAGGTAGACCCGGGTGTTCGCTATCGGACGGCCAATCGGGACAATCGCCCCGTCAAAGTCAGCCGGGCAACTCCAGGTCGTTGCACAGACTGTCGTTTCCGTCGGTCCATAGGCATTGATAACAGATGCTGCAGGTAAACGTCGGATGAGTTCGGCCTTCGGCAGCTCTCCGGCAAGAATGAGAGCTTGCGACGCCAAATATTCCGCACTCCTGCTTGCCTGCAGTAAGGCCGGAGGCAATGTCGCGTGGGTGATCGATTCACTCCGCAGGTAATCCGAGAGTTCGGCACTCGCCTGGTGGAGCTCATCCGCAGGCAAATGCAAGGCAGCGCCGGAGCCAAGCGCCATAATCATTTCCCAGGCACTGGCATCAAAACCCAAGGAGGCGAACTGCACCACTCGACTGTTTGAACCAACGCCAAACAGTCCGATCTGAGCCAGCCCCAGATTGACCACTCCGCGATGCTCGATCATGACGCCCTTGGGCGTCCCTGTGGAGCCCGAGGTGTAGATGACATAGGCGAGATGGCGAGGGGTGAGCCCCAGCGCGCGCGGGTCGGGATCGCAGGCGGGCAGTTCGGCCCAGGCCGGGGTGGCCGTCTCCAGATCGACCACGCTCACATCGGCCAGCGCCTTGGCGCCGAGGGCGGCGCGGCCGGCCGCATCGGCCAGCAGCAGCTGCGGCGCGGCATCGGCGAGCACCTGGTTGAGCCGCGCGCAGGGATAGGCCGGGTCCAGCGGCACATAAGCGCCGCCCGCCTTCAGGATCGCCAGCAGTCCCACCACCATGGCCAGGCTGCGCTCGACGCAGATCGCCACCGGCTGGTCCGGCTTGACCCCAAGGGCGATCAGATGATGGGCCAGCCGGTTGGCCCGGGCGTTGAGCTCGCCATAGCTCAGCGCCTCGTCCTCATGCACCACCGCCACCGCCTCGGGTGTGCGGCGCACCTGTTGCTCGAACAGCTCGTGGATGCAAAGATCCGACGGATAGTCCGCCTCCGTCCGGTTCAGCTCCTCCAAAAGATAGGTCCGCTCCTCGGGCGGAAGAATGTCGAGCGCGCGCACCGGCCTGTCGGGAGCCTGCTCCAATGCCTCCGACAGCGCTTCGAGCACCCGCTGCATGTAGCCGCAGATCCGATCGGCAGAGATCGGCTCCGCCACCTGTGCGGTGAGGCCGAGCGCCTCGCCAAAATCCTCCACCGACAGCGTCAGCGGATAGTTGGTGCGCTCCTCGCTGCCCAGCCATTCCACGCCGGACAGATCATCGTCCGTCCTGGAGCCGGCCGTGGCCGCCGGCGTGTTGTGGCGGTAGTTCAGCAGCGCGCCGAACAGCGGCGCCGGCGCCGCAACGCCGCTGCAGCGTTGCGCCTGCGCCAGCGAGGCATGCTCGTGTGAGAGCAGCTCAGCCAGACGGGCATGGGTGAGACGCAGACTTTCCTCAACTCCAGTGCCGTCGAGGTCGAGGCGCACAGGCAGGGTGTTGATGAACAGGCCCATTGCGCGGTCGGCGCCCGCGCCCGCATGCATGCGGCCGAACAGCACCGTGCCGAACACCACCTGCTCTCGGCCGCTGCTGCGCGCCACCACCTGGCCCCAGGCCAGATGGCACAGGCTGGCCAGGCTCACTCCCAGCCGCCGCGCCTGTTCCCGCAGCCGATCGTTGAGCGCCTGCGGCAGCATCCGCCGCGCCTCGCCGACTCCGCTGCCATCGCCGCGCACCTCGTTCAGCCCGAACGGCATGGTCGGCTCGTCGATGTCCGCCAGCTGTTCCTGGAAGAACTCCTCATGCGCCTTGGCGTCGACCTCCAGCCGCGCCTGCGCCACCAGATTGCGGAACGGCTGCGGCGCCGCAAGCTCAGGCGCGCGTCCCTGGAGCACGGCCCGCACCTCGGCATGCATGAACTCCAGCGTCGTGTGATCGCCGATCAGATGATGCTGCAA
>NZ_RZSL01000077.1:0-16923 GCF_003997355.1 Mesorhizobium sp. M1E.F.Ca.ET.041.01.1.1
CAGCGACGCGGCGATGTTGTTCGCGGCGGCGAGCAGCAGCCCGTCATTGACAGCGATCGCCACGTCGACATGCAGCTTGTGGCCTAGCCACCGGGCCTTCGCCTCGACCAACCTGTCGATGCCCGCGACATGTTCGGCCGCGTGGTGGATTTCGGCGACGAGGCCGGGCTCCACTCCGTCCAGCATACGGGTCAGCACCGAGCGCGCCGACTGCCAGACGATGCCGAAAATGGCGAGGGTGATGATGAGGCCGATGATCGGGTCCGCCAGCGGAAAGCCGAGCCAGACGCCGATCGCGCCGATGACGACGGCGAGGCTGGTCAAGCCGTCGGTGCGGGCGTGATAGCCGTCGGCGATCAGCGCGGCGCTGTTGATCTCACGGCCGACGCGGATCCGGAATACGGCCACCGCCTCGTTGCCGAGGAAGCCGATGATGCCGGCAGCGGCAAGCCAGCCGAGGAACCGCACCGGCTGGGGGTTGAGCAGGCGGTCGATCGCCTCGTATCCGGCGACCAAGGCGCTCGCCAGGATGATGAGCACGATGGCGATGCCGGCGAGGTCCTCGACGCGGCCGAGGCCATAGGTGAAGGTCCTGGTCGGCTTGCGGCGCGCCAGCGCGAAGGCGATCCAGAGCGGTATGGCGGTGGTCGCGTCGGCAACGTTGTGGATGGTGTCGGCGAGCAGTGCCACGCTGCCCGAAAATACGACGACGACAAGTTGCAGCGCGGCCGTGAGCGCCAGGATCACGAACGACCATTTGATCGCCCAGATGCCGTGATCGGTCGTCGCGATCGTGGCGTCGATCACGCCATGCGTATGGCTGTGCGGACCGTGATGATCATGGCCGTGCCCGCCATGGCCATGACCATGTGACCCGAACCCGAACCAGTCCAGAATTCTTGCCCACATGGCGGCCTCACAGATATTTGGTGAGCTGCTTCAGCTCCTTGAGCGTATCCCTGGTCGGCTCGCCGCCTTCGACCAGGCAATGCTCCATATGATCGTGGATCAGTTCGCGCTTGGCGTTGCCGACCGCGCTTTCGACGGCATGAAGCTGTTGCGCGAGGTCCTGGCAGGAACGCCCCTGCTCGAACATGGTGAGCACGGCGGCCAGATGGCCGTGTGCGCGCTTGAGCCGGGCGATGATATCGGGATGCGAGCTGTGTATCGTCATGATCGATATCCTATCCCCCAGGGTAGGATATTACAATGGACCCAGAGCCGCTGCCGACGCCTAACGGATTGGCCGCGGGTCTCGAGCGTCTGTCAGAACATCGCTTGGGAACAACTCGGAACCATGCCGTCGCGCGCGCCTTTCTTCTGGCAGGAGGAATATTCCGATGTCAGGCAATGAAAGCTCACGCGATGCCACTGATCACCTCTCGATCGGCGAGGATTTCGACGTCGCCCATTTCGCGAGGAAGTTCCAGCTTACGATCCCTGAGGCTCGGCAACTCTTTGCCAAATACGGCAATGATCGCGCGGTGCTGGAGCGCGAAGCCCACGCGCTTGGTTCACGCTCGAACGGCGACGACACGACGGACTAGAGCGCGCACCTGCTTGCTGCCCGCGAAATGCTGCGACATGGGCGATGACGCTGCGCATTCAAAGAGCCGATCATTGCCAGCGGACTTCAAAACCCGCTAGTGCCGCTTGAAGTACTGCACCTCGCGCTCGTGCTTCTCGGCGGCCTCCCGCGACTTGAAGGTGCCGAGGTTGCGGCGCTTGCCTGTCCTCGGATCGACCTTGCGCGAATAGAGACGGTATTCGCCGGATTTCAGCTTGCGGATCATGGCAGCCTCCTGTGACTTCGTGACTCTAACCTCCGGGGCTGTCCCGGGTTCCGGCAGGACCGAGCGTGATCCATTTCACGGAAGCGCCAAGCGAAATGTCGGAATCGACGCGCCAGCGACATAATTCGGTCGGATTATTTGTACTCAAATGACTTCCGCGACGTTATCTCTGCGTCGCGAGCGTGCAGGACTGGAGGAGGGTGAGATGGTGACGGCGAAGCTTCACGGTGTCGAACTCGTCAAGGGCCACAAGTGGACGGTGCGCGTAACCGCCTACGGCACCACGCTGATCTTCCCCTTCGAAGCCGAACAATATGCGCGCTCCTATGCCGACGGACAGGCTTTCCGCCTCGGCGTCGAAGTGGTCGAGCTGAAGGACTGCGCCTGAGGCTCCTTGCCCGTGCATGCCGCGACCGGCGCGGGTTCAAAACCGGCGGCCATTTGGGCACCTGGTCGCGGCACATCCGCTGGGCGCCAAATCGGACCTAAAGCGCGTCGCGATCTTTCAGATTCGCTCCCTGCGCTTTAGGTTTCTTGATTTTACGCATGTCTTTGTCCCGAAACCGGTTCCCACTTTCGGGAGACATGCTTTAGTGTCGCGTCGCTTTTGGCTTCCTTCCTCTCACTTCCAGAACGGATGGATCCCTTTTAGGTTTCGCCAAAGGGCCTTTGCGCCGCTCCAGCCATGTTCGGCGCGCGCCTGGCTCGCTCCGATCACCCAGCCGATGGCGCGCTGCGCGGTCGGATCGCCGGCGGTGGCATCCGTTCCCGGCAGCACCGTTTTGACAGTCGCGGCATCGTTCAAGTCCCCAAGGACCGTCTGAAGTTTCTTCATGCGCTTCAGGAACGGATCGACACGCTTTGCCGGGTAGAGCGAAGAGAAGAACTCGACTGCATAGCGCAGTTTCTTGAGTTCCTTGCGCAATTCGTGGCGCTGCTCTGGGTCAAGCGTCTCAATCCCGCGTGCGCGCTTGCGGACCCGCTTCCAGCGCTTGCCGAGCGCCTGGCCGGCCAACTGGGTGACCGGCTCTGCAAGCCGCGCGGTCTGGTCGAAATCCTGTGGAACGAGCCAGCCGCGTGTCTCCACGAACCGCGTCAGATCGATGAGGAACGCCTGCACACGCGCCCCGGCAAGCAGCTCGCGAAGGCGCTGGCGCACTTGCGTTGCCTGCCGTGAGAGCATGCCGGAAAGCGCGGCAAGACCTGGTTCATCCGGATGGGTTCCGGCCTCCCGCTGCACGATGTCGTTCGTCACCACATCGAGATCCCTTAGCCTCCCGACCTCCTGGCCAATCCAGCGCGCTTCGTCGTTAAGCCGTGTCATTTCCGGGCTCTCCAGCACCGGAGCGTAGACGGAGAACACGCTGCGCAAGCGGCGCAGGCCGATCCGCAACTGGTGCGGCCCTTCGGAATCCTCCAGCTTTCGGACCACCACGACATTGGTGGCGACCTGATCCAGGCACTCGCGCAAAATGTTGCGCGCCGCTTGCTCGGCGATCTCATCCGCATCGATCGCAACATCCTCGGCATTTCGAGGCGCCAGGAGCAGGTCGATCCGCCCCTCTTCTGCAAGGAGATAGCCGCGCGCCGCCTTGGAAAGCCGCGAGAACCTCAGCCCTCCATCGGGAAACAGCACATGCGCGATCTCGAACAATCCTGTCGGACTGCCTTCAAGGAGCTCGATCTCCACCTCGCTCAGGTCGGCCGACCGCCCCCCGGCGAGAATCTGGCCGACATCGACGGCCAGCTCCGCGCGGGTGCCGTCCGCAAGCGACAGTTCGCTGGCGGAACGCTTGATCACCGTCTCACAGACGGGCTGAAGCGGTGCGCCGTTGACGCATTGAAGGACCTCGTCGCGCACAGAGGCATCGGGAATCGCTTCAAGGCACACCCGACCTCCCGGCGCCGGGTTTTCCACCTCGCCGACCTGCGAAAGGCCACCGTGCAGTTCCGCTCTGGTCTTGACGGTCTGGACCCAGCGCCGCCCGTCGCGCCTGAGTCTCAACGCTATCCCCGCCTTCTTCAGCGCGTGTTCTGAGGTATCCAGATAGATGCTTCTCAGCGTTTTCGTCGTTGGGCTGCCTTTGGCCAGTCCCGACGCCTTGACGCGCACCCAGAATTCCTTGGGTGACGCTTCGTCGAGGATGAATTTCAGCTCGACTTCGCTCATGTGACGGATTTGTGCCAGTTCGGTTCCAGTCCTAACCCATCCGGCACGGACCGGCAACTGACCGTGGGGGGCCGGCGCCCTTCCGGTATGTGGTCGTGATTGTCTTAAGCGCCGTCATGCCCTTGCTGGCCAACCCCTGTTCGTGCAGCCGTTCGCGCAAATTCAGGTAGGCTTCACAAATCCGTTGCGACGGTTTCGTACATAAGGGAGGGGGCTTGTTTTCGAGACTACTCTCTGGAAGAGGATGGGAAAATGGCCAAGATCCCCGGCAAGACCGAAACGATCGAAAACACGGAATCCGCTACCTACGAGCCGTCCCAGGCTACCGAGCAGGTTCGCGCTGTCGCCGAGCAGGGCGTCGAGCAGGCGAAGGAAGCATTTTCCAAACTGGAATCGAACACCGAAACGACTCAAAAGGCTTTTGAGTCGACCCTTGAAGTGGCCAAGACAACCCGCAACGAGGTGTCACTGAAGACGATTGCCGTTCTGCGAGCCAATGCCGAAGCCGGCTTCAAGCACCTCGAAGCCCTGGTTGCCGTGAAGTCGCCGTCCGAGTTCTTCGAGCTGCAGGCCGCTTTCGTGAACAAACAGATTGACGCTTCCATCGAGCAGGCCAAGACCCTGCAGGCGGTGATGTTGAGAGCTGGTGAGGACGTATCCAAGCCGATCAAGGATGCCTTCGAAAAGGCCTTGAAGGACCTCAAGGCCGCTTGATGCTCGGGCAGTGAAGGCCCTCGGGAGCCGGCGCCGCGTTTGATCAACTGAAGGGCCGGCGTCCGAAGCCGAGCAATGTGCGCGCTCCTATGCCGACGGACAGGCCTTCCGCCTCGGCGTCGAAGTGGTCGAGCTGAAGGACTGCGCCTAAGAGCGATTCCAGGAAAAGTGTGCAGCGGTTTTCCGTCTGGAATTGCTCCAAGGATTATCGGCGCACGACCGCAACCAGACGGGCGCAGAGCGCCAGATTGACGGTCGCGGCCAATGCGAGCGTCATCAGCACGAGGTCGCAGCCGCCCGTCCCTAAAAGCAACGCCCCGATCGAAGGAGCCGCCGCCTGGACGATCAGACTCGGCGTGGCGAGCTTGCCCATGAGCGCGGCGTATTGCTGAGGGTCGAACAGCACCAGCGGCAGAGCGCCGCGCGCAATGGTATGAATGCCGTTGCCGGCGCCGTAAAGGATCAATGCCAAGGCGATGAGCGTCTGGCTTGCCAGGAGCAGCCAGACCCCAGCCGCAAGCAGCGACACCGACGCCAGCATCGTCCAGATCGGATGATGGCGGTTGCGGCCGATCAGCATTTCGGCCACCCGCGCGCCGACCTGCGACGGGCCGACGAGGGCGCCAAGGCCGACCGCGACCGCCAGGCTCACCCCGCGCAGTTGCAGGAGAGTGAGGAGGTGGACGGAGAGCATCGATGCAATCAGCGCCGATACGGTCTGGATGGAGGCAAGGAGGATGAAGCGTGTGCTCGCCCGGCCCGTGGTCGACGCCTGCTTCCGCTCGGCTGTTGCCGGCGCCGGCGTTGAGACCGGTGGCGGCGGCGGTATCACCCAAAGGTGAAGCGGCAGGCAGATCAACAGATGGATTGCCGCGTAAGAGAGGCACGTGACGCGCCATCCTTCATGCGCGACGAGAAAAGCGCTGAGCGGCCAGCAAACCGTGCTGGCGAAGCCGCCGAACAGCGTCAGGTTGGTGATCGCGCCGCGGGCGCCTTGCCCATAGAGGCGGCCGAGCGTGGCGAAGCCGGCATCGTAGAGGCCGCTCGACATGCCCAAGCCCATGAACAGCCAGGCCAGCAGGTAAAGCGGATAGACGGTGGCCGCCGCCAGCAGCAGGTGAGCGGCGGCCAGGAGCAAGGAACTCGCGGCAAGCACCGGCCGGCCGCCGTGACGCTGGATCAGCCGGCCGATGATGGGCGACGCCAGCCCGGCAAGCAGGAGTCCGCAGGAGAGCCCGGCAACGACCGAAGCCAGCGACCAGCCCGTCTCGGCGGCGATCGGCGCGGCGAGCACCGCGGGCAGATAGTAGGACGATCCCCAGGCGAGGATCTGCGTGATGCCAAGCGCCGAGACGAGGACATGGCGGCTGCGGGCGACCGGCGCGCGAGCTTCCGCCTTCACGGATTGCTCAAAGCCCATTATCTATCGTGCTCAAAATGGGGGATCGCATGCGCATCGCGGTGATCGACGAAACCGAGGCAACGGCTCAACTCGGCGCTCTTGCCGAGATCTTGATGCAGACCATTGAGGACGGCGCGCTGGTCGGCTTCGTCCTGCCGTTCGGCGCCGAGCAGGCGCAGGCTTATTGGCAGGGCATCTTCGACTCCTTGGCGGACGGAGAACGCCTCCTCATCTGCGCCTATGTCGATGACAACCTCGTCGGCACCGTCCAGCTCTACCTGTCGCCGGAACCGAATGCCCTGCACCGGGCAGAGGTCTACAAGCTTCTCGTGCATCGGGGCTTCCAGCGGCAAGGCATCGGCTCCGCCCTCATGGCATTCATCGAAGACGAGGCAAGAAAGAGAAATCGCTCCCTGCTCCTTCTCGACACCGCCGAGGGCGGTGCGAGCGAGCGGCTCTACCGGCGCATGAACTGGCGGGAAGTCGGTGTCGTGCCGCATCACTTCGTCGATCCGTTCGGCAAACCACGAGCCTCGATCTACTTCATGAAGCATCTGGCGCCTTAGGACAGTCCAGCTGAACCGACTGGACCTGGATCTCATTCCATCCTAGGCCGGCGGCGCATATGCGACCTTCTCGCCGTCTTCCTTGACGAACTCCGCTACCGGATTGTCGAGCAGCGGCAGCACCGCCTCCGACGGCCGGCAGAGCCTTGCGCCCTTTGACGTCTCGACGATCGGCCGGTTGATGAGGATCGGATGGGCGAGCATAAAATCGATCAGCTCATCGTCGCTCCATTTCGGATCGCCGAGGCCAAGCTCGGCGTAAGGCGTCCCCTTCTCCCTGAGCAGCTCGCGCGGGGTGATCCCCATCGCCGCGATCAGCTCGAGCAGCCGTGCGCGGCCCGGCGGCGTCTTCAGATATTCGATAACGATCGGCTCCTCGCCGCTGGCGCGGATCATGGCGAGCGTGTTGCGCGAGGTGCCGCAGGCGGGGTTGTGGTAGATCGTGACCGTCATGGCTTCGCTTTCGATGGCTGGGCTTTCGATGGCTGGGAATGCTGAACGGTTTCGGACCGCAGCAGCCAGCCCATCAGCGCCAACGCGACCAAGGCGCCGAGCAGCTCGGCGATGATGAAGCCTGGCAGATCGATCGGCCTGATGCCTGAAAACGTGTTGGTGAGCGAGCGCGCCAGCGCGACGGCCGGATTGGCGAAGGACGTGGATGCGGTGAACCAGTAGGCGGCGGTGATGTAGAGGCCGACCAGCCATGGCACGGCTCGCCGCTCGAAGCGGAGGCCGGCGAGAATGACGGCGACAAGGCCGAATGTCGCGACCGTTTCGGAGAACCATTGCGCTGGTCCGGCGCGGAGCTTCGTCGCGATCTCCAGCACCGGCAGGGCGAACATGAGATGCGCCGCGATCGTGCCGACGATGCCGCCCAGGAACTGCGCGGCGAGATAGGCCGGCAGATCGCGGGCCGGCAGGGTCCGGTTCAGGCAGAACACCAGCGAAACGGCGGGGTTGAAATGGGCGCCCGAGACCGGCCCGAGGACGGTGATCAGCACCACCAGCATGGCGCCGGTCGCGAGCGTGTTGCCGAGCAGCGCCAGCGCCGTGTCGTGCGTCAAGGTCTCGGCCATGATGCCGGAACCGACCACTGTCGCCACCAAAAGACCGGTGCCCAGGGCTTCGGCGGCAAAGCGGCGCGGCAGGTCGAAGGTTGCCGTTCCCACGCCGCCCGGATCGCTCGCGTCGATCGGCTCGATGATCATTGCCGGATCCCCTCGCCCGGCTGACAGCAAGGTGCCGCCAACGCCGGCGCGCAGATTTCCGGACGGCCCGAGCAGCAATCCTCCATCAGGAACCGGATCAGGCCGGACAGCGCATCGTACTCGGCGCTGTAGACGATCGAACGCGCATCGCGCCGCGCCGTGACCAGGCCCGCTCGCTCCATTTCCTTGAGATGGAAGCTGACATTGGACGGCGAGACCTCGACCTGTTCGGCAAGCGAACCGGCGGCGATGCCGTCCGGCCCGGCAACGACCAGCAATCGAAGCAGCCTGAGCCGCGTCTCCTGCGACAGCGCGCCAAAAGCGATCAGGGCTTGACGTCCATCCATGTTTCAATAATCCTTGAAATATCGAAATGAGGAGTAGCCGACATGCTTTCTCCTGACAACCGGAAAATCGCTCCTGCCCTTCCACTGGAGCCATCCGACCTGACCATCGGAGACCTGCTCGATGCGCTGGCCGACCACAAGGACAAGCCGCTGGTGTTCCGCTATGACGGCCGGCCGGTAAAGCCGGGCTACCACGTGACGGAGGTCAAGGCGGGGCAGTTCTCGGCGCTGGATTGCGGGGCAAACCCCGAATCCTGGTCGGAAATTTTCGTGCAGCTATGGGACGTCGACGAAGGCGGACCGGTCTACATGCCGGCCGGCAAGTTCGCTGCCATCATCCGCAAGGTTGCCGATCACGTGGCGCTCGATCAGTCCGCCAGGCTGACCTTCGAAGTCAGCGACGGCATCCGGCCGATGGAGCTTCACCGGGCAACGCGGCCGACGCTGGTCGGCGATGCCGTCGAGGTCGAGCTGGCGCCGCGGCCGGCAAGCTGCAAGCCGCGCGATCGATGGCTGGAAGAGCAGAAGGCGGCGAGCCCATCCTGTTGTTCGCCTGGGATCGGCAAAGCCTGCTGTGGCTGAAATCTCGTCGTGCTCTTCGAACTCAATTGAATTTATAGCTGAAGCCGAATTGGACGGAGTCGGTCCGCAGCGCGTGGCGTTGTTCCCCAAAGATCGGGGACACTTGGGCTACCGCTTTGCCATAGTCGGCATGGCGGTATTCGACCCGCACCGACCAGTCCCTTGCAAGGGCGTACTCAAGACCGGCGCCAACGATGACTCCGGTGCGGGTTGCGGAAAATGCGAACTTGGTAACAGGTGGCAACTCGGCCATCCAATAGTCAAATTTCGCCACGCTGACGCCGGCAGTGCCGTATAGCAGCATCCGATCGAAGGCAGCCCCCACCCGCGCGCGTGCCGAGCCTTGCCAACGCGAGGTCGCCGAGCCCCCGAACGCGGGCAAGCCACCCACCGTCTGGCTGGAAGCCTCGGCGTTGGAAAGACCCCAATCGACTTCGATGCCGATCACAAAAGGCGCGTCGATCTGCCAGTTGTAGCCCAGATGCAATCCACCGGTCACGCCGCCGCCGGAGTATGCGGTGGGGCCGATAAAGGTGTTTCCGGGATTGCCGCTTTCCCAGCGTCCGGATGGCCCAAGCCAGCCTATGTCACTCCCGACATAAGCGCCGCTCCAGTCGAAAGCCTCCGGTGCGGCCTGGACGTCGGCCGCATGGGCGGCCGGCTGGCCGGCAAGCGTCGCCAGCGCGCAAGCGAGCACCACGCCCGAGACGAAATTTCCGTGTCGCATAGAATATGTTCCCGCAGGATTTCAGAAATGGCGGGACAATAGGCGACGAATCGCCGGCGGGCTTGGAACCCACACGACCGCACCTTGGACCGGGCGCGACTGTGGCTCAGCTATCGGCGGAACTGTGGCAGCCGGGCCGCGCGCAGGCCCCGCCCACGGGCGATCTCCACAGCCTCGCCATTGTCGGCCAGCGTCAGCGCCAGGAGGTCCTGGATATGCGCGGCCAGCCCGAGCTGCAGTTCCGGCGATGCGAGAGCGCCGGCATTGTTGATCATGCAGGCATAGCCGATGAGGAGGCGAAGCGCTTCGCGGCCAGCGTCGATCGAGCTCACCAGCGGTCGGTCGAAGCCCGGCGCGATCGAAGCAAGCGCCGCCCGTGGCACGTAGAGACTGAGATAGCGACCGGAATCGACCAGCGTGTGGATGGCGGGTTCGCTGGTCAGCATCATCACCGCCTGGCCGGGCAAGGTCAGCGCCTCGCGGTTGCGCTGCACCGAGCGGCCGCGCCCGGCAAGCACCGCAATCAGCATGACCATGTCGCCGGCGTTCTTCAGGTGCTGCTGCCTGATCCGGTAATGAGCATTGCTGCGGGCGCCGGTCGACAGGCTGACGCCCGGCAGCGACCGCAAGGTCACGTCGGCCCGGAACGGCTCATCGCCGAACGGCTCGATCTCCAGGTTGAAGAGCTTTTGCCCATAGAATTCGAGCCAGGTGCCCAGCCTGTCGCGCGGCGGCACGCTCATCGTGGACAGATGCAAGGGCGCTCCAGGCGCAATCTTCCCGGTATTTGGCAAGCCCACCACCCCGCCGCCCCTCCGGCGGCACGAAATGCCGTCTATGTTTCGGCGGGACGGGCCGCCTTGTCAAACGGCCTGCTGGATCGGCGTCGCGGCGCGCGGCCGATGGCTACAACCTGAGACCGCTTGAACGCATCTACGGATTGCGCGATTGTCGAAGCGCTCCCAGAGATACGAACACCAATGACCCAAACGAAAAAGGCACCACCGTTCGTGCCGACAGAGTTCCACGTAACGATTGTCGATGACGAGCAAGGCGCCCTTGGCATCCTCTCCATACAGACACCAGGCGGGCTGCTGGACGTTGCGCTGGATCGGGAAGCAGCCGAAGCCCTCATCAGGGCTGCGTCCAGGCTTCAAGCGAAGCTGGACGAAAAGGTCAGCTAGATATTTCAAGCTGACCCATAACCTAAATTAGCGATCACTTGTATTTCTCGCAAATCAGGATCATGCTTGGCCTACGCAAGGGTGGCACTGATGCGCAGCGGGTGGGTGGTTCAGTAAGGGGTAAAGCGTGATGGAACTTGCGGTCTGCTTTGATCACAGCGGAATCGATCTGGCTTGGTCGATCTTCCTCGGCACCACGGCGGTTTTGATGGTCATGGCGCCATTGGCCGTCGCACGGCTGGTCGCGATATCGCGGGCGGATTCAGTCGGACGGCTTCAGATCGCTTAGAGCAATTCCGGGAAAAGTGCGCAGCGGTTGTCCGTCCGAAGTTGCGCAAAAACAAAGGCTTAGAGCGGTTCGGCGATGCTGTGAAACGCTGAACCGATCTAGCAGCCTGAGGGGAGTTGCTGGTTAGGACGAGCTCACCTTCGGCATCGTTATGTCACCGAACAGCGCCGAGCAGTCGATCTCGTCGCGGAAAAGCGCGTCGGGATCGAGCACCAGCCACGACGTATGTGTACGAAGGTTCCTCAGCCTGGCGTTCTTTTCCGCGCGCGCCTGGCGCTCCGCCTCGGCAAGCGAGGTCAGGGCCGGCCTTTCGGCCTTGTAAGGGCTCCTCGACATAGCGACACAGAACGCAATCGCCCCGCCTTGCGTTCCCTGGCGGCGCAACGCCGTGCGGTATGGTCGCTCGACCTCATATCTCTCTGAAATAGCGGGCGCCGCGACCGGCAAGGGCGATGGCGAGCGAGGAACCCGCAAGGCCGCCTCCGACAAATGATCAGGTCGCTGCCGGTACCACGAGCGGACTTGCCATCGGGGCCTTCAGATCGGCAAAGGCGGATCCGTGAAATCGGGCGGTGAACGAATCTCGGCCAGGGAGCGGACCTGCAGTCCCTCCCTGAAATTGGCGGGATCGAGCCAGGCCTCCAAGGCGGCGCGATTGGCCGGCCATTCACGCGAAAGCATTGAATACATCGGGATGTCGCAGGGCTTGCCTTTCAGAAACAGGCCCTGGCGATGCGTGCCCTCGTAAACGAAGCCGAGCCGCACGGCCGCCGCGCGCGAACGTTGGTTGGTCGATGTGCATGTCCATTCGAGGCGCCGGTAGCCGAGATCGTCGAAGACATGGCGCAGGATGAGGTAGAGCGCCTCGGTGGCGAGCCGCGTGCGCTGCAGCGGCGGCGTATAGAGCACATATCCGAGTTCGACGACATGGTGCACCGGCCTGGCTTCCATCAGGCAGAGCCACCCCAGCGCTTCACCGTCGGGACCGTCGACCGCGAAGAATGCGCGCTTGGGGTCCGCCACCAGCGCGGCGACATGCTCGGCGAAGGCCTGCTCGGTGGCAAAAGGTCCCACCTTCATGTCTATCCAGGTGGCCTCGGTGTGCTCGTCATGCGAGAGCCGATAGAGCCTTGCCGCATCACGTCCGGCCTCGAGCGGGCGCAAGCGCCCGCAACGGCCTTCGACCAGGACGGCGACTGGAACCGGCGCATCGCCCGACGGGGTTGCCTCGGCATTTGCCGCGGCTTGCTCAATCTTGCCTGCCCGCATCCTGCTCTCCCTTGGTGCGTGCCTTGCCATGCGGCGATAATGGCGTCCGCGGCCTCCCCTCTTCCGGCGCGGGATAGATATTGCACAATTCTCCGGAGAATGGCTGCTCGGCCAGCCATCGGCGACCAAGATGCTCGAGCGCGCCGGCCAAATCGCCCGGCAGCCGGCGTTTCAGGATCTTCAGCACCGGAGCGCCTCTCCCTGCATGACGTCTTCACTCCGGCCGCTGGTTCAACCTGGACGGATGGCCGCCCCAACGGCCGACTAGTTCCAATAACGGAACACCCTGCCCATTCGATTGGGCATCAAGAAAATGTCCTCCGCATGCGAGAAGCCGGCATCCCGCCCCAAGCGAAGCCAGGTTCGCGAGGTTTCGGGGAAATCGGCCAGAAGCATATGCCTTTCCATCGATGCGAATTCCTCGTCGGAAACGGCCGACCATTTGTCGCGCAGCAAGGAGAAGCGCGCGAGCCAGGCGGCGCGATCCTCTCCCTCGAACAGCGCCGGCTCCCAGATCACGAACAGGCCCATGCCGCCCAGGGCCCTGTGGGCGTTGCGCATCAGCCTTGCCTTGGCCGCCGTCGGCAGATGGTGCAGCGACATGCCGATCCAGATCACGTCGATCGGCTCCGACCACTTCGCCATTGCCGGCGCGAAATCGCAGCAGCGCAGCTCGACGGGGCAAGGAAGGGCCTGCAGCTCCCGGGCCGCCAACCGCAGCGATGCCTCGGACAAGTCGATACCGACATAGTTGCCTATCGCGGTCGTCCTCAGCATCGCGGCGGAGGCACTGGCATCTCCGCACGCCACGTCTAGGAAGCGGAATGAGGCGGGCGCTTGCTCGACAAGCAAGTCGCGCAGAAGGTGATAGATTTCCTGATGGAACATCAGGTTCGCGCCGACGATCCTGCGGTAGGTTTCAAGCTCGCTGTTGAACATGTCCTGAGCGCCGGCAGCTCCATTGTCCGTCGTTGCCAGACCGCTTTCAGTCGACGCACTTGCCATGATGTCCTCCCAGGGAACCTCGATGGAACAACGCTAGGCGGCGGCCCCCGCCGCATGGAGATGCAAGGCGCGGAACACCGCGGTGTGGCCAGGAGTCGCAATGGAGAGCTTCATGCCCAGTTCATGCATGCGCCCTGAGAGCCAGGCGACCTCGATGGGCTTGCCTCTTTCAAGGTCGTTGGCCATCGATGATTTCACATGCGGTGGGAATGCGGTCCATCTCGTGATGACGCGTTCCTCGAATCCTTCCGCCATCGGATGACCGGCCGCGGCGGCAACCGCCATCCCCTCGTCCCGCAATTGCTCGACGAAGATCCGCGCCTCGGGATCGCCAAGGATTGGACCAATGCCCGAGCGCATGAGCGACGTCGCGCCGGAGAAGGCTGCAAGCGTCACGAACTTCTCCCAGAGCACGCTGTCGATGTCGGCGACCGGCTTCAGTTCGAGCCCTACTGCCCGATCGCAAAGCGCTTGAAGCTCGCGGATCAGAGGCTCACGATGACCGCCGACGAGAATTTGCTGCAGCCCGCCCGCATGGACGACCTCTCCGGGTCTGCCGATGAAGCCGGAAAGATAGGTGGCGCCACCGATAACCTTGTCGTCGCGAACATGGCGACGCAGCAATTCGATGCTGTCGATGCCGTTTTGCAGAGTCACGACGCGGGTGTTCCTGGCAATCAGTGGTCCGAGCGCCGCGGCGGCCTTCTCGCCGTCGTAGAGCTTGACCGCGAAGATCACGAGATCGACGGGGCCGATGTCGGCCGGAGAAGCGCTTGCGGATACGGTGGGCAGGAAAATATTGCCGGCGTCGCTGTGAATTCGCAGGCCACCCTGGCGCATGGCCTCCAGGTGCGCGCCGCGAGCAATGAAGCTGACGTCGCCTCCCGCCTCGGCGAGCCTGGCCCCGATGTAACCGCCGATGCCGCCCGCACCCATCATTGCGATCCGCATGCCGTCCCCTCGACGCCGGCTGATGCCATCGCCGCGTAATGCCGCAGCGGGCTCGCAGCCATGATAATATTAGCAGATACTCAATAAATCGACCAGCCGGCTCGACAGCCGCCCGATTAACCTTCCTCGGGAAGCCGGACCAAGGTCTGTGTCGCAATCGCCGCGACTGGCCTATAGTCTTGGCCGGCGGCGGGGTGAATCACGCGGATGCTCAGGGAGATCTTGAAACGACTTGTGCAAGTCTGGAGCGGGCTGTCGCTGGCCTGGCAGTTCGTGATTGCCGGCGGCATCGGGCTTTTGGCGGTGATGCTCGTGGTTGGCCTTTGGGTAACGTCGCAGATCCGCGAGGGGGTGATGCACAACTCCGCCACCACGACAGCGCTCTATGTCGACAGCGTCATCGCACCGCTGCTGCCGGACCTGCGCAAGAGCCGCGAGCTCGACGACTCGGTCAAGCGGGCGCTGGACGAAACGCTCGGCCAGGGCGCGCTCGGAAAGAGGCTGGTGTCGTTCAAGCTGTGGCGGCGCGACGGCACGGTGCTCTACGCCGACGACTCGGCTCTGATCGGCAAGAACTTTCCCCCCAACCTCAACCTGAAGTCGGCTTTCGCCGGCAATGTCGTGGCTGAATACAACAATCTCACCGACGACCCCGAAACCAACGAGGAGAAAGTTGTGAACGCGCCGCTGTTCGAGATCTACAATCCGGTGCGCGAGCCATGGTCGGGTGAAGTGGTGGCGGTGTCCGAATTCTACGAGATCGCCGACGATTTCCAGGAGACGCTGAACTCGGCGCTGAGATGGACCTGGCTGGTGGTGGCCAGCGCCACCGCGACCTCGCTCGCGCTGTTGTCGGGCATCGTCTTTCGCGGCAGCCGCACCATCCAGACACAGCGCGCCGCGCTGGAGGCCAAGGTTACCGAGTTGCAGTCGGCACTTGCGCAGAATTCGTCGCTGCGCCAGCGCGTGCAGCGCGCCTCGCGCCGCGCCACCGCCATCAACGAGCGGTATCTGAGGCGCATCGGCGCCGACCTGCATGACGGGCCGGCGCAACTGGTGGCGCTTGCCGCGCTCAGGATGGACAGCCCGATCCTGGTCGACCCCGCGACGCCGAAACCGCAGCGCGAGGCCGAGATCGCCGGCATCCACAAAACGCTCGGCGAGGCGATGCGCGAGATACGCGGCATCTGCAACGGCCTCGTGCTGCCGCAGATCGAGACCCAGGCGGTGGCCGACATACTGCGGCTGGCCGTGGCCGAGCATGAGCGCCGCACGAACACCAAAGTGTTGCTGACGCTGCCGGAGCGCTTGCCGGAACTCGGCACCTCGGAGAAGATCAGCATCTATCGTTTCGTGCAGGAAGGGCTGAACAACGCTTACCGACACGGCAAGGGCAAGGGCCAGCAGGTGAGAGCCACGATGAAGGGCGGCAAGCTGGTGGTGGAGGTGCAGGACACTGGTCCAGGCTTCAACCCCGCAAGGAGCGAAGGCCTCGGGCTTGCCGGGCTCAGGGAGCGTATCGAAAGCATTGGCGGGCAGTTCGAGACGCTGTCAGGCCCCGGGGGAACGAGACTGGTAATCACATTGTCTGTCGAGGAGCAGCCGTGACCGCACCCATCCGTATAGCCATTGTCGACGACCATCCGCTGTTTCGCGAGGGCGTGGCGCGCAGCCTCGGCGAGATCGGCGGCTTCGAACTTGTGGGCGAAGGCGCCAGCGCCGAGGATGCCGAAAGGCTGGTCCGCGCCAGCGCTCCCGATATCCTGATGCTCGACATCAGCATGCCGGGCGGCGGCCTCAACGCGCTGGCCAGCATCCTGGCGGCGGCGCCCGAGCAGAAGATCGTCATGCTGACGGTTTCGGAAACCAATTCCGACGTCGCCCAGGCGCTCAAGGCCGGTGCGCGCGGCTATGTGCTGAAGGGCGTCGGCTCAAAGTCGCTGGCCGAGATCCTGCGCGATGTCGCCACCGGCCAGAGCTATGTCTCGCCGACACTCTCGGCCCGGCTGCTGTCGGACCTGTTGCAGCCCACCGGCCGCAAGCCCGACCCGCTCAGCCAGCTCACCGGCCGCGAGGCCGAGATCCTGAAGCTGGTGGCCGAGGGCTTGAGCAACAAGGAAGTCGCCGCCCGGCTGGCGCTGCAGGAAAAGACAGTCAAGCACCACATGACCAGGGTGCTGGCCAAGCTCAACGTGCGCAACCGCACGGAAGCGGCGCTGCTGATGCATGAGGCGAAAGACAGGCAATAAGTTTAGGCAGTAGGGAATAGGCAGTAGGGATTGGGGACTAGGCAGACTGCCTACTGCCTACTTCCTATTCCCTAAAACGCAATCACCCCCGTCTCCGGAAGACGGGGGTGACATGCGAGGGTGCGGGAAAAGGGGGTAGCTTCTCTCAACCCTCACAAGTTCAGCAGGCGGGCGAAATCCTCCCGCGTCGCCTGGCGCTCGACGATGGTGCGGCCTTGCGCATCCGTCATCTCGAAGCGGCCGGCGTCGATCTCTTCCTTCATGCCGTTGCGGTGGATGACGGTGATCTTGTTGCCGTCGACCTCGACCGTGTCGCCGGTCGCGGCATTGACATGTCTGCCCTTGCTGCCAGGACTGGTGTTGCCCTTGCCGCTGTTGTTCCCAGGACCGGCATTGGCATTGCCGCCACCGGCATTGCCGTTGCTCGAATTGCCACCGCTGTTGCCGCCGCCATTGCCCCCACCATT
>NZ_RZSL01000780.1:0-2315 GCF_003997355.1 Mesorhizobium sp. M1E.F.Ca.ET.041.01.1.1
CCGCTGGGCTTGCTGGTCCTGTCCTACGAATTCGCGATGGTGCGTCGCCACAGGCGGCGCTTCGTCGTCTGGTGGCAGCGCCGGCGTCGGCCGGACTGAGTGCTCGCCAGAGGGACCGGCAAGTTCCGAAAGCACCGCGAGATCGGCCGCAAGCGATTGGCAACCACTGTCTCCGATGACGCATGGGAAAGCGCCGGGAATAACTTGCGGCGCTTGACGACCTTTCACCGTCAACATAATGAGTTCGCTCGGAACGCCGGGAGCATGGAAGGCCTCGTGGCGGAGTGGTTACGCAGAGGACTGCAAATCCTTGCACCCCGGTTCGATTCCGGGCGAGGCCTCCAAATGCCCGGGCTCCAGCGCCGTCGCGCCGGAGCGTCAGGTTCCAGTCGAATTGGCTCGCGAACTTGGCCCGAGAATCGGATGGGGCGCGGGAAGCGGATTGACGCGGAAAGCGGGTTGGTTGGAACATGAACGCTGATTTCTCCGAACGCCGCGTGAAGATGGTCGATGGCCAGGTCCGCACCACCGACGTGACCAGCGCGCCGCTCATCGAAGCCATGCTTTCCGTGCCGCGCGAAGCCTTTGTCGGTAACGGCCAGCGCGACCTCGCCTATATCGACGAGGACATCCGTGTTTCCGAAGGCGCCAACGGCAGCGGCGCCCGCTACCTGATGGAACCTTCGCCGCTCGCAAAGCTTTTGCAACTGGCCGAGATCGGCGACGGCGATTGCGTGCTCGATGTCGGCTGCGGCACCGGCTATTCGGCCGCCCTGCTTTCCCGAATCGCAAAATCGGTGGTTGCATTGGAAAGCGATGCAGCGCTGGCGGAAACCGCGAAGTCGACGCTCTCGACGCTGGATTGCCAGAACGTGACGGTGGTGATCGGGCCTTTGCCGCAGGGTCATGCCGCCAAGGCGCCCTATGACGTCATCTTCATTGACGGCAGCGTCGAGGAGGTGCCTGCGGCATTGCTCGATCAACTCGCCGAGAACGGCCGCCTGGTTGTGGTCGAGGGGCAGGGCAACTCTGGCGTGGCCCGCCTATTTTTCAAGGCAGGGGGGGTTGTAACCGGAAGACGTGCATTTAATGCGGCAATTAAGCCACTACCGGGCTTCGAACGTGCCCATGCGTTCGAATTTTAAGCGGTTTTGCCTTGCGGCGAAGACGCTGTCATGATCGCTTGCGCTTGAACAATCGTTGCTGATTTGCTCGACCGGGGATTTTCGGGGGGCAGTCAGCGGGGGAACGATACCAACGCGGCGCTGGCTGATCCGAAAGGAGAGGCTGCGTGGCGTGGTTCCCATGCAAAACGAATGAGGGATAATACGTGCCGCCCCTACACAAGACTTTTCTGACAGCCATGCTCATTTCGGCGACAGCGCTCTCGCCGCTGGCCGCATCGGCGGAAACCATCACCGGCGCCCTCGCCAAAGCTTATCAATACAACTCCCAGCTGAACTCCGCCCGGGCCGGCGTGCGCGTCACCGATGAAGGCGTCGCCATCGCCAAGTCGGGCTGGCGGCCGACCGTCACCGGTTCGGGCAGCATCGACTACACCAACACGCACGGGCAGGGCATCAGCAGGAGAATAACGACGGGCAGCTTCGGCGTCCAAATCAACCAGACGCTGTTCGATGGATTTCAGACCAAGAACAATGTCGCCGCCGCCGAATCGCAGGTGAGGGCTTCGGTCGAAAGCCTGCGCAACACCGAAGAGAATATCCTGTTCAACGCGGCAAGCGCCTATATGGACGTGATCCGCGATCGCCAGATCGCGGTGCTGACCGAACAGAACCTGCAGTTCCTGACCGAGCAGGCGCGCGCCGCACGATCGCGCTTCGAGGTCGGCGAGGGAACCCGCACCGACGTCGCCCAGGCCGATGCCTCGCGCGCCACGGCAGTGGCCCAGCTCAGCGCCGCCCGCGCGACGGCTCTTGCCAGTGCCGCTACCTATCACCAGATCGTCGGCGACGAGCCGGGCAAGCTCAAGGCGGCCGCGCCGGTTGGCAAGCTGTTGCCGGGAAGCATCGATTCGGCCTTCACCATCGCCGCCGCCGAGCATCCGGCCATCCTCGCCACCGAACATCTCGTCGACGCCGCGGCGTTTTCGGTGAAATCGGCGGAAGGCGCGCTGCTGCCGCAGGTCTCGGCTTCCGCCGGCATTTCGGACAACTACAGCCACTCCGTTCCTGACATCACAGGCACCAACGGCACTTCGACTTCCGCCAATATCGGCGCCACGCTGACCATTCCGATCTATTCCGGCGGCCGGACCTCGGCGATCGTGCGGCAGAACAAGGAATCGCTCAGCC
>NZ_RZSL01000781.1:0-2313 GCF_003997355.1 Mesorhizobium sp. M1E.F.Ca.ET.041.01.1.1
CATTCGATCGGCGCCAGCATCGGGCTCGCACCGATCCGCGCGGACTGCGGCGAGGTGGACGAGATCATCGCCCGTGCCGACGCTGCCTGCTATGCCGCGAAGGCGGCCGGCCGCGGCTGCGTTTCGGCAGCTCCGGACGAAGTCTCGAAGGACGAGGCGATGCCTCTACCGCTTGCCGCGGCATCCTGAGCGCCGCGCGGGAGGGCGTTCAATCGCTGGGCTCAGCGCGTCGGCACCGGATGGTCGCCGCGATAGTCGTAGAAGCCGCGTCCGGTCTTGCGACCCAGCCAGCCGGCCTCGACATATTTCACCAGCAGCGGGCAGGGGCGGTATTTCGAATCCGACAGGCCCTCATGCAGCACCTGCATGATCGACAGGCAGGTGTCGAGGCCGATGAAATCGGCAAGCTGCAGCGGCCCCATCGGATGATTGGCGCCGAGCCGCATGGCGGTGTCGATGGCGTCGACCGTGCCGACGCCCTCATAGAGCGTGTAGATCGCCTCGTTGATCATCGGCAGCAGGATGCGGTTGACGATGAAGGCCGGGAAATCCTCGGAGACGGTGATCGTCTTGTCGAGGTAGTTGACGAAGGCCTTGGCCGCTTCGAAGGTCTTATCCTCGGTAGCGATGCCGCGCACCAGCTCGACCAGCTTCATCACCGGCACCGGGTTCATGAAATGTATGCCGATGAAACGCTCCGGCCGGTCGGTCTGCGCGGCGAGCCGGGTGATCGAGATAGACGAGGTGTTGGTCGCCAGGATCGCTTCCGGGTTGAGCTGCGGACAGAGCTGGGCGTAAATCTTGCGCTTGACCGTCTCGTCCTCGGTCGCCGCCTCGATCACGAGGTCAGCAGCGGCAAGATCGGCCATCGCCGCGGCGGATGAGATCCGCCCCATCGCCTCATTGCGCGCCTTCTCCTCGAGCTTTCCGGAGCCGACCTGTCGGGCCATGTTGCCGCTGATGGTGGCGATGCCTTTCTCGATCCGGTCGGACGTGACGTCGTGGATCAGAACCTTGTAGCCGGCGAGCGCTGCGACATGGGCGATGCCGCCCCCCATTTGGCCTGCGCCGACAATGCCGATCGTCTCGATCTTGCTCATTACCCCGATCCCGTCTGGAGCATTTCCGCTTTTACGAAGCGTTGAAATGCTCCCATCTTTTGTTTCCCGCAATTCCGGACGGAAAAACGCGACGCACTCTCCCTGGAATTGCCTTCTTTGTTTGTCGCAATTCCGGACGGAAAACCGCCAGGCACTTTTCCTGGAATTGCTTGAGGCCTTGGCGGCCTGCTTTTTGTGCAGCGCAAACTAAAAGGGCGGGGCGACTTCGTCTACCCCACCCTTCGGATTTTAATATGCCTGAGCGGAAGGCGTCAAAGCGCCTTTTGCAGTTCCGGCAGAATGACGAAGAGATCGCCGACGAGGCCGTAGTCGGCGACCTGGAAGATCGGCGCCTCCTCGTCCTTGTTGATGGCGACGATGACCTTGGAATCCTTCATGCCGGCAAGGTGCTGGATGGCGCCGGAGATGCCGCAGGCGATGTAGAGATCCGGCGCGACCACCTTGCCGGTCTGGCCGACCTGCCAGTCGTTGGGGGCATAGCCGGCGTCGACAGCGGCTCGGGATGCGCCAACGGCGGCGCCGAGCTTGTCGGCGACGGGCAGGATGACTTCCTGGAACTTCTCCGCCGAACCCAGCGCGCGGCCGCCGGAGATGATGATCTTGGCCGAAGTCAGCTCCGGACGGTCGGTCTCGGAGAGCTTGTTCTCGACAAAGGTGGAGAGGCCCGGATTGGCGGCAGCATTGACCGTCTCGACCGAAGCCGAGCCGCCCTCGGGCGCAGCCTGGAAGGAGGCGGTGCGCACCGTGATCACCTTCTTGGCGTCGGTCGCCTGCACGGTCTGGATGGCGTTGCCGGCATAGATCGGCCGCTTGAAGGTGTCGGGCGAGACCACCTCGATGATCTCGGACACCTGCGCGACGTCGAGCAGGGCCGCGACGCGCGGCGAGACGTTCTTGCCGACCGATGTGGCCGGCGCAACGATGGCGTCATACGAGCCGGCGAGCGAGATCACGAGGGCGGCCAGCGGCTCGGCCAGGCGCTCGGCGAGCTCGTCGGCTTCGGCCAAAAGCACTTTACGAATACCTTTCAGCTTGGCGGCGGCGTCGGCAGCGGCCTTGGCGCCCTTGCCGGCAACCAGCACGTCGACGTCCGAGCCGATCTGCAGGGCGGCCGACAGCGCCTTGGCGGTCTGGTCGGAAAGGGTTGCGTTGTCGTGTTCGGCGATGAGGAGAATTGCCATTTTTCTTATCC
>NZ_RZSL01000782.1:0-2306 GCF_003997355.1 Mesorhizobium sp. M1E.F.Ca.ET.041.01.1.1
GCTGAAACAACCGGGCAAATCCGTCGGCGGACAGATCGGTGCCGCTCAGGACGTCGAAATTCAGCCGTTGCAGGCTCTCCGAAAGCTTTTTTGCATCGTTGGTGGCGTTGGCAAGATGCGGGAGATGAGGGCTCTGATAGTTGGAATTGCCGATGACGATCGCCAGCCGCTTACTCGGCTGCGGCGTCGCCTCTTGGTCCACCGCGGCTTGAACGTCGATCAAGCCGAACCATGAAAACAGCAGAACCGCCAGGATGCGCAGAAAGGGACCACAGGTCATGCCACGAACTCGTCTCAGCAGGCGACAGTCGTCAAGTCGCCGAAGCGCCTCGCCCATGGCGCCACCCCACGCGCCGAAACTCGTCTCCGAAGACGCGAAAAATCTACATCAGAAACCATCTCAAAGGAAGCGCAGCACTGGCCGATAGTCGGAAAACACAGTCAGTCCCAACAAGATATAGGAAATCCAACGGATTTTCTGATAGGATGCTCGGATCATATCTGCTGTAGCTATTGGTTGCACTTCCGATTTCCTACTATCGCATTGCTTGTATTGAATAAAATTGTTCAAGTTCGAGGGGGAATGACGATGAAGGCGGAAAAGCGGCTTCTGCGCCTTTGGGTCCTGGGCACGTTTTCAATCGGCGCCGCAGCCATTTTCATGCCGTCCGAGGCACGCGCCTGTATCGTCGACAACGACGGAACCTTCCTGGACCCCAATTGCTATATTGGCGGCGCCGCCAATGGCGCGATTGTCGACACGTCGCTGGACGCGCTTCACGACATCGTTGACGACATTGTCGAGGCGGATGTCGGTCCGGCAAAGGCAGTTCCGCCAGCGCCGGTGCAGACGGCGCCTTTTGGCGTTTTCGCATCCGGCCAGTTTGCCCATACCGAGCATGACGGCTTCAAGATATCGAACAGCGTCGACACTTTCGATGGGCCGCATTTCGACGTCGATGAATTTTCCGCCGCAATCAGCGTGGACTTCAATGCCGCCAAGCATTTCGGGTTCGACAACGAGCACGGCCTCAATCTCGGTCTGTTCGGCGGCTACGCTTCGGCCAAGGTGGGTGTCGATGCATTCGAGTTCTTCAGCGGCGGCGATGCCACCAACAGAAGCGGCATGTTCGGCGGTTATGGACTCTATCGCCATGACACCAGCTACATGCTTGTCGCCGCCTCGGCTTTTCTCGGCAACACCGATGTCGATCGCGGGAGGCAATTCGGCAGCTATGACACACAGGGCTACGCAATAACCGGGTCTGTCGGCCGCATCTTCAACCTGACTGACCGGGTGCGCTTCGACCTGCGCGGCGGATTGCTGGGGGTTACCTTTACCGGCGATGCATATGAAGACAATTTCGGCACCGACTATGGGAAGAGCCATCTGTCCTTCGGCGCGGTCAAGTTCGAACCCGGCATCTATGCCGATTTTCAACTTGGGAACGGCATGGTGATCAGCCCCTATGCGCGGGCCGATGTCCAGCAGCGCTTCGGCTATTCCAATACGGCCAGCGTGGATGGCGTGGAGAGCGAGTTCGACGACGCGGACTTCTCGGTGGCGTTGTACTCCGGTTTCAACCTGAAGATGACAAGTTCGACAACGTTCAGCACCGAAATTCGCGGCAAGTGGTCCGAGGACAGTACAACCATCAGCGGCAAGCTGGGTCTGAAGATCGCCTTCTAACCTCTCGGTCGCCGGCAAGAGTTCTTTCGCTCAGTGGAGCAGGGCGCCGGCGATGTCGGGCTGAGGTTGATTCTGCAGGGAGCCGTGCCGGCGGTTTCGGCTTTCCGGTTATCCCAGAGTGGTTTCTGCGGCATCCTGATCCGCCGCCGTCCCTTCGTCTCCGGTTCCCGTGTCCGACACTTGGCCATCGCCCGAGCCTGTCGGGGGAAGCACCGTCACGTCCATTCGAGCGATCCGGGATGCCGCTCTCCCTTGCGCGTTCGGCTCGCTGTCGCCTGTCTCCAAAACGGAGGCCTTTGCAAGATGGCCAATGCTTTCGCCGCTCTTGCCGGGAAAAGCTGCATCGGGTGATGGCTGAGGTCTGGTGCTACGCTGCACTGCACCGGCGTTGTGCTGGCTTCCAATCGGAGAGGTCATGGCTGCGCTCCAGGTGGATGACAGACGCACTATGGCACACCTGGCTGGTGCCAACCTTGTGGCTGGCGTGGGTCAAACGCTTGGTTTCAGGCGAGTTCAGAGCGCCACCGGCCCGATTGGCTGTCATATCGGTCCAAGCCCCGGTGGGAGGATGACAAATAATCGTCCAGAGAATGTCAGCAATCCATCAGACTTGGGT
>NZ_RZSL01000783.1:0-2294 GCF_003997355.1 Mesorhizobium sp. M1E.F.Ca.ET.041.01.1.1
GTCGAAGAGGCGTTGAAGGGCAAGACGCTCGACGAAGCGACCGTTCGCAAGGCGAGCGAGCTCGCCATGGAGGGCGCCGTCGACCATGGCGCCAACCACTACAAAATAGCGCTCGCGCCGCGCGTCATCGCGCGCGCCATCCTCGAATTGGGAGAGACGGCATGACCGTTCATGACATGAAACACGCGGCCTCGGACAGCGCACGCCTCGAAGCGGTCGGCGGACGCCTGTCGCGCGTCGACGGCCCGGCCAAGATCACGGGCGCCGCTCAATACGCCGTCGAGCAGCAGCTCGAAGGGCTGACGCATGCGGTGCTGGTCGGCGCAACGATCGCCGCCGGCAAGGTTACAGCCATCGACACCCGCGCCGCGGAGACCGCGCCGGGCGTGCTGGCGGTGCTGACGCCCGACACCATCATGCCGCTCAAGACCGCATCGGACTGGTTCGGCAACCGACCGTCCGATGGACCCTACTGCCCTTTAGCCCGAGAGGTCACCTTTTCCGGCCAGCATGTCGCGGCGGTCGTGGCCGAGACCTTCGAGCAGGCGGTGGCGGCGGCCGCACTCGTCAAGGTCTGGTATGACGAGATGCCGGCCATCGTCGACCTTAGCGACGGCAAGGCCGGCGACGGCATCCCGATCGACGCCATGACCAAGGAATGGGGCGACGCGCAGGCCGCCTTCGCCGAAGCGCCGGTGCGCATCTGCGCGGCCTACAACACGCAGCGCGAGTTCCAGGCGGCGATGGAGCCGCACGGGCTGATCGCGCGCTGGCAAGGCGACGAACTCACCATCTGGGAGCCGAGCCAGTGGCTCGACGGCATGGCGCGCACCTATGCCGAATGGTTCGGCGTGCCGTTCGAGAATGTGCGGCTGGTCTCGCCCTATATCGGTGGCGGCTTCGGCTCGAAGGCGCTGGCTCTGGCGCACAGCGCGGTGGCGGCGGCAGCGGCAAGAATGCTCGGCCGACCGGTGAAGCTGATGCTCAACCGCCCGCAGAACTTCACCTCCTATGGCGGCCGCGCCGCAACCCGCCAGACGGTGGCGATCGGCGCCGACGGCGAGGGCCGCATCCAGTCGATCGTGCATCGCGGCGTCAACGAGACTGCCGTCGACGGCATGTGGGTCGAGCCGCTCGGCTCCGTCACCTCGATCATGTACGCCACGCCCAATTTCTCCTCTAAGCAGAATGTGGTGCGGGTGAACACGGTGGTGCCGGGCGCCAAACGCGCGCCGGGCGAGAACCCCAGCGCCTTCGGCATCGAATGCGCCATCGACGAGCTCGCTTATGAGCTTGGGCTGGATCCGCTGGAGATCCGGCTTCGCAACTATGCCGAACAGGATCCGGAAGCGAAGAAGGCGTGGTCGACACGCCAGCTTCGCGAGGCGTTTGCAACAGGGGCGGACGCCTTCGGCTGGGCCAAGCGTTCGCGCGAGCCGCGCTCGATGCGCGACGGCCACCAGCTCATCGGCTGGGGCGTGGCGGCCGGCACCTATCCGGTGCGGCGCGCCTATGGCGAGGCGGTGGTGAGGCTCTCCGCAGACGGCTCGGCCGAGGTCGAAAGCTCCTCCATCGATATGGGCCAGGGCACCTACACGATCCTGGCGCAGACCGCCGCCGAGACGCTCGGCGTGCCGGTGGGGAAGGTGTCGGTGAAGCTCGGCGACTCGCGCCTTGCGCGGGCGGGCGTCACCGGCGGCTCGCGGCTTGCCGGCGTCATGACCGGCGCCGTCTACAAGGCGGCGGGCCAGGCGCTGGACGAGCTGATCGGGCTGGCGCTCTCCGATCCGCGCTCGCCCTTCCATGGGCTGCAGGCGAACACGCTTGTCGTGAACGACGGCCGTGTCGCCTCGCCGCGCGGCGACGGGCCGGAGCTGTCGATCGCCGAGCTGATGGGCATGCTCGGCCGCGAAAAGATCGAGGCCAGGGGCGACACCGTTCCGGCGAGCTTCACGCGGGAGCAGCGCTACAACAACTACACCACCATCGCCACGGCGCTGCCGCACACCGAAGGCGACTATTCGCGCCATTCCTGGTGCGCGCATTTCGTCGAGGTGCGCGTCGACGAGGATTTCGGCACTGTGCGCGTGTCGCGCGTGGTGTCGGCGCTGGATTCCGGCCGGCTCTACAACCCGAAGCTGGCGGAGAGCCAGTGGAAGGGCGGCATCATCATGGGCATCGGCCAGGCGCTCTTGGAAGAAGGCATCGTCGACCGCCGCCACGGCCGCATCGTCAACGGCAATTTCGCCGACTACATGCTGCCGACCAATGCCGACATTCCCGACATCCAGACC
>NZ_RZSL01000784.1:0-2280 GCF_003997355.1 Mesorhizobium sp. M1E.F.Ca.ET.041.01.1.1
AACAACCTTGTATTCGCTGGGTCACGCAGGCGGGTGGAAGCCTTGGCGGACAGGCTGCGGATGCGGTCCGAAAAAGCCGGTGTTCCGAACGAGTTCTTTCCCCACCACGGCAGCCTCTCGAAGGAATTGCGGGAGGAACTCGAAGACAGGCTGAAACAGTCCAACCTGCCTACGACAGCGGTCGCTACGACGACGCTGGAACTCGGCATCGATATTGGATCGATCAAGTCGGTGGCCCAGGTCGGGGCGCCGCGGTCGCTCGCGTCGCTTCGCCAACGTCTGGGACGCAGCGGCCGGCGGCGCGGCGTTCCTGCAATCTTTCGTATGTATGTGCGAGAGCGAAATCTCGGACAGGATTCCGACCCGCTCGATCACCTGAGACTGGAGACGGTGCGTGCAGTTGCTGCTGTGCGCCTGCTCGTCGCGAAGTTCGTCGAGCCGCCTTCTACCGTCGATGCCGTCGCGACCGTCGCGCTTCACCAGACGCTCTCCGTGATCGCGCAGGAGGGAGGCCTGCGCGCTGATCGCCTTTTCGAGATGATATGCTCGGGCGGTCCGCTTTCCGTTTTGGGAAAGGGCGACTACGTCGAACTGCTGCGCGGCGTGGCTTCGGCGGACAATCGGCTGCTGGAGCAGGCGCCGGATGGTACCGTCATGCTCGGCGAAATGGGGGAGCGGCTTACGGCTGGCCGCGACTTCTACGCCGTGTTCTCGACGGACGAGGAGTGGCGGATCGTCTGCGGCGGGCGGACGCTTGGCGCCATCCCTATCTCGAATCCGGTCGCCGTCGGAGTGGTGATCGCGTTCGCAGGGCAGCGCTGGCGTATCGCATCGGTGGACGACCGCAGCAAGGTGCTCGAGGTCGAGCGGCATCGGTCCGGAAAGATTCCTCAGTTCGACAACGTGATGAGCGAACCTGTCCACGACAGGCTCTCGGCCGAGATGCGAGCGGTCCTGGAAGGCGGCGACATTCCCGCTTATCTCGATGCGGCCGCCGCTGACTTTCTGGGCCAGGGGAGGGAAGCCTATCTGGAGCTCGGACTGCGGCAGACCAGATTCCTGCCGGCAGGGAAGGATACGCACGTTTTGACCTGGAGAGGCACCGAAGCCAATGCCGTTCTCGCCTTCACGATGGTTTCTGCCGGTCTTGAATGCGCGGCACACGAAGTGGGTGTGACAGTTCTGGAGACTACGCCCGGAGAAGCCGAGGCGGTCCTTCGCCAGGTAGCTGAACGCCCACCGGATATTCAGTCCATTTCGGAGTTCGTCGAGAACCTCGAGACGGCGAGGTTTGACGGAATGGTCCCTGAGCGTCTGCTGAGACGGCTGTGGGCGAAAGCACGAGGGAACATAGGGAAAGAGATTGGAGCGATCGCGGGGGGATTGTTCGATCAGCGCGGCTGAATCCGGCTGTTGCAGAAAGAATCCCCAGTCTCGATCGCGAGCAATCGCATTCGGAAGCGTGGCGCCATGTCCGGGATGGAGCGAGGTAGCAGCGAAGAAATTGTGGGCGCTCGGCGGGAGACTCCGATCACCCTTGCCGAATTGTTGTCTTGCACAGCGGACGGCAAGCGACTTGTCGCGGATCTCATCGACACAGGTTTGCCAGTCCATATCAATGATGTTGCATCAGGTCTTGCATGCCGATGCGTTTGCTCTGGTTGTGGTAGGCGCGTGGTCGCGCACAAGGGACCCTATAGGCGGCATTTCCAGCATGCGGCCGAAACGGATGGGGCGACCTGCGGTTCCGCAGGCGAGACTGCGCTCCACAAGTTCGCCAAGGAGACACTTCAACGGGCACTCAAGTTGCGCTTAGAGGGCCTGACCGAGAGCGACGGACGGCACTCAGTTGTCGTGGTGAAGGAACAGGAGTTCGAGTTCGACGACGCCGTGCTCGAAAAGCGGGAAGGTGACATCGTCCCTGACGTGGTCTGCCGGAAAGGAGACCGCATTCTCTATGTCGAGTTCAAGGTGACGCACGGTTGCGACTTGGAGAAACTCGAGAAGCTAAGGCGTCTGGGCGTGGGAGCGATTGAGATCGATCTTTCCCGTTACCGTGATTGCCCGCTGGCAGAGCTTTCGAATGCAATCCTGACTGAAGCGCCACGGGCCTGGCTCCATAATCCGAAGATTCCAGCTGCCAGGAACCGACTGGCGGAACTTGAGCGCGAGAGACTTGCCGCCATTGATGAAAAGGCGCGAGAGCTACTCGAAAAACTACCATCGTTGCAGGGTCCGGCCGGGACGGTGGGCGCTTGGGAGGAGGCTGCAGTCCTACGT
>NZ_RZSL01000785.1:0-2269 GCF_003997355.1 Mesorhizobium sp. M1E.F.Ca.ET.041.01.1.1
ACATTCGACGGCAAGATCGAAACCGCCATATTTCCCGGTGACTTGCCGGAGAAAGTTGATGATGTGTTCGACCTTTCCGGATCGCAGCCGGAAAACAACGAACCGGCGATCCGCTTCGTGCGGTTCCGTCCGCCGAAGCTCGAGCGCACGGCCGAAGGCGTCACGCTGTCTTTGCCGCACATCCGGCTCGACCGCGCGCTGCAGTTCCTGATCGGAGATCGTCTGGCATGACCGCGCCCCGCAAACCGGCCGCCTTCCGCATCGAACCCGAGCCAGCGCCAAGGCAGGAGGCGGCGCGGAAGCATCGCGCCGACGAACGGCCCGCGCGCAAACCGCAAGCAGCAAGGTCCGATGTCGCTGTCGTCATTCCTTCGGAAATCGACGTCTTCGACGAGCCGGACATCGAGCAGGCGGCGCCACCGCCGGCCACGGCGCCAAGAAAGCGCTCGCTGCTCGCCCGCCTGTTTTTCGGCGCCCTCGGCGTGCTTGTCTCGCTCGCGGTGGGCTTGTGGACGGACCAGCTCATCCGCGATCTCTTCGCGCGCGCCGAATGGCTGGGCTGGCTGGCGGCCGGCATGGCGGCGATCGCGCTTTTGTCGCTCCTCGTCATCCTCCTCCGCGAATTCCTGGCCATTGCACGCCTCGCCGAAGTCGAGAAGCTGCAGCGGCAGGCCCTGGATGCCGTGGCGCGCGACGACCCCAAGGCCGCGCGCGCCCTGGTCGACGAGCTTTCAGCCTTCGTCGCGGCAAAACCGGAGACCGCGGCCGGGCGGCGCTCGCTCGCCGAGCTGCGCGGCGAGATCATCGACGGCGGCAATCTGGTGCGGCTCGCCGAGACCGAGATCCTGTCGCCGCTCGATGCCCGCGCCAAGACGATGATCCTCGAAGCGGCGAAGCGTGTCTCGCTGGTGACGGCGGTCAGCCCCCGCGCGCTCGTCGACGTCGCCTATGTCGTGTTCGAGGCCGGCAGGCTGATCCGGCGCCTCTCGGAACTCTATGGCGGCCGCCCCGGCACGCTCGGCTTCCTCCGGCTGGCTCGCGGCGTGCTCGCTCATCTCGCAGTGACCGGCTCGATCGCGGTCGGCGACAGTTTCGTGCAGCAGATCATCGGCCACGGCCTTGCGGCGAAGCTCTCCGCAAAGCTTGGCGAAGGCGTGGTCAACGGCATGATGACGGCGCGCATCGGCATTGCGGCGATGGAAACGGCGCGCCCGCTGCCGTTCATCGCGATCAAGCGCCCCGGACTTGGCGATTTCCTCTCGGCGCTGACCTCGTTCGCGACCCGGAAGGATGGCCAGAGCGACCAATAAGACCGGGCAGTAAGGTAAACAGCGAAAAGGCCGCCAGTGACGAAGCATTAACCAATCTTCTTCATGGTCGTTTCTGTCCCAAGATACAGACTCTGTTGTGCCGGGTGTCGTCCATGAAAAGCGTGATCTTGTCCTGCGTCCTGCCTGTGACGGTTGCAGTCGCCGCACCGCTCGGCCTCGTCGGAAAAGCCTTTGGAGCAGAGCCGGACAAGCAATTCTTTCGCTCCGTGGAAGGCAAGTGGATCGGCCCGGGCGAGATCATCGCCGGCAAATACAAGGGCACGAAATTCACCTGCAATTTCAACGGCTCCACGCCTGATGGCAAGGTCGGAATGACGCTCGATGGCGACTGCCGGGTCGGCGTGTTCACCCAGAAGATGTCGGCGTCCGTCGAGCGCAAGGGCCGCGAAGGCTACAAGGGCAATTTCATGGGCGGCTCGACCGGCAACGGGCTCGACATCATCGGCGGCAATGTCGTCGATCCGCAGAAGGTGGTCTTCACCATCAACCGCAATCAGTTGAACGGCGTTATGCAGGCCCGTATTCCCGACGACAATTCGATGACTGTGACGGTGGCCGTGCGTGTCAACAAGCAGCTGGTTCCGGTCATCGGCATGAGCCTGAAGCGGGTCGACACGGTCGAAGTCGGTTCAATCGCCAAGAACTGAGCAGGCGCCCTCGGCCAGGCAAGCAAAAGGCGGCAGCCACGGGCTGCCGCCTCTCCATTTGACGACTTCGCTCACCCCTTGATGGCGGCGGTCACTTCGTCGTAGGCCTTGCAGGCTTCGTCGAGTGTCGTGGCGTTCTGGTATTTCGTCGTCACGGCCTGCACCTTGGCCGTCAGATCCGCCGCCTTGCTCGGATCCTTGGTGATCGCTTCCTGAAGCGCGGCGGCCATGTCCTGCGCCTTCTTGGTGGCCATCTCCTGCGTGCACTCCGGTCCCTTCGAACAGGCCGAA
>NZ_RZSL01000786.1:0-2269 GCF_003997355.1 Mesorhizobium sp. M1E.F.Ca.ET.041.01.1.1
ACACGGAAAAGCCGCTGGCCAAGATCCTTGGACTGGCGGCGCCCGGCAGCGTCACGACGGTCGCGGCGCCAGCGGGCGCGCCGGTCGAGGCGTCGAAGCCTGCAGCGGCACCTGTCATAGTCGACCGCACTGCGCCGATGCTGCTCAGCGATCCCGCGCTCGACGGTGGCACGGAACTGCTGGGCGCCGCGCCGCCCGCCAAGGCCGATCCCAACTTGCCCGGCGAGAAGCTGACCGTCGAGGGCAAGGCGCCGGTTGCCTCGCCCGGCCGCGCCGACGATTTTTCCTGGCCGTCGAAACCGGCAGCCGCAGCCGCCGCTTCTGACACGACGACGGCGATTAATCCTTAACGCGGCAGCACCGTAGATCCCATCAGCGCCTCGTCGATCGAGCGCGCCGCCTGGCGGCCCTCGCGGATCGCCCACACCACCAGCGACTGGCCGCGGCGCACGTCGCCCGCCGCGTAGAGCCTGTCGACGCTGGTCCTGTAGTCGCGGTCGTTGGCCTCGACGTTCTTCGAGCGGCGGCTGTCTGTGACGACCTTTATCTCGCCGTCGAGTTCCTTCATCACGCTGTCGCCCGCCGGGCCGGCAAAGCCGATGGCGATGAAGGCGAGATCGGCGCGGATGACGAATTCGGTGCCGGCGATCGGCTTGCGCTTCTCGTCGACCTCGCAGCAGCGGACGCCGGTCAACTGACCGTCCTCGCCGATGAATTCGAGCGTCGCCACCTGGAACTCGCGTTCCGCGCCTTCCGCCTGCGAGGAAGACGTGCGCATCTTCGTCGCCCAATAGGGCCAGACGGCGAGCTTGTCTTCCTTCTCCGGCGGCTGCGGACGGATGTCGAGCTGCGTCACGCGCACCGCGCCTTGCCGGAAGGCCGTGCCAATACAGTCGGACGCGGTGTCGCCGCCGCCGACAACCACGACATGCTGGCCGCTGGCGATGATCGGGTGCGAGGGCCAGGCCACCGACTGGATCGGCTCGCCGCCGACACGCCGGTTCTGCTGCACGAGATAGGGCATGGCGTCATAGACGCCGCTGAGATCATCGCCCGGAATGTTGGCCGGGCGCGGCGTTTCAGAGCCGCCGCAATAGAGCACGGCATCGTGCTCGGCGAGCAGTTCCGAAACCTTCTTGTCGACGCCGACATTGACGCCGCAATGGAAGCTCACGCCCTCGCCCTGCATCTGCTCGATGCGCCGGTCGATATAGTGCTTCTCGATCTTGAAGTCGGGAATGCCGTAGCGCATCAGCCCGCCTGGCCGGCTCTCGCGCTCATAGACATGGACGTCATGACCGGCGCGGCCGAGCTGCTGGGCGGCGGCCATGCCGGCCGGCCCTGAGCCGATGATGGCGACCCGCTTGCCGGTCTTCTTCTCCGGCGGATAGGGCCGGATGTGGCCGGTCTCATAGGCCTTGTCGGCGATCGCCTGTTCGACCGTCTTGATGGCGACCGGAATGTCCTCGAGGTTCAGCGTGCAGGCTTCCTCGCACGGCGCCGGGCAGATGCGGCCGGTGAACTCCGGGAAATTGTTCGTCGAGTGCAGGTTGCGGATCGCGCCGTCCCAGTCGCCATTGTAGACGAGGTCGTTCCAGTCCGGGATCTGGTTGTGGATCGGGCAGCCGGTCGGCCCGTGGCAGTACGGGATGCCGCAATCCATGCAGCGCGCGGCCTGTTTCTCGACCTCCTTGTCCGACATCGGCAGCGTGAATTCGCGGAAATGCCGGATGCGGTCGGAAGCTGGCTGGTACTTGTGCACCTGCCGGTCGATCTCAAGAAACCCTGTCACCTTGCCCATAGTCCAGTCCCTGCTGTCCGAAGGCACGCTCGAAAGCCTAGCTTGTCGGCGCACCCGTTAACCTCATAAGGCCGCCATGGCAACCTTGGTTCCGAGGTCAGGATTGTTGGTGAGGATGCCGGCCGGGAAATCCCTTCCCGGCCATGCCCGAAGCCTATTCCGCTGCCACGCTCATGCGCATGCGTTCCATCTCGATCAGCGCGCGGCGATACTCGACCGGCATGATTTTCCGGAATTTCGGCCGGAAGTTCTGCCAGTTGTCGAGGATCTCGCGGCCGCGCGCCGAGCCCGTGTAATGGACGTGGTTCGAGATCAGCTGATAGAGCCGCTCCTCATCGTGGCTGGTCATGTCGCCCGAGACGTCGACGCGTCCCTTGTGGTCGAGGTCGCCGCCGTGATGGAGCAGCTTCTCCATCACGGCGGCGACCTCGACCACAAGGGACGCGTCGACGTCTCGGGCGACATGAC
>NZ_RZSL01000787.1:0-2268 GCF_003997355.1 Mesorhizobium sp. M1E.F.Ca.ET.041.01.1.1
GCAGACGGTCGCCGAAACCGCCGACCGCGTCATCGTCCAGTACAAGGGCCGCAAGATGGAAGAGGCCGACGTGCTGTCGCTGTTCGAAAGCCCGAAGAGCAACTACACGCGCGCGCTGCTGTCGGCGCTGCCGGAGAACGCCGTCGGCGACCGTCTGCCGACCGTCTCCGACATGCTGTTCGAGCCGGCGCCCTCGGGAGCTAGTGCATGACCGGAGCCAACGCATGACCAAGGTTGTCGAAGGCAAGAACATCGTGCGCGACTACCATGTCGGCGGCGGCCTGTTCCGCCCCGCGCGCACGGTGCATGCGGTGAAGGGCGTCTCCTTCGGCGTCGAGAAGGGCAAGACGCTCGCCATCGTCGGCGAGAGCGGCTGCGGCAAATCCACGCTCGCGCGCATCATCACGCTGATCGATCCGGCGACGGCTGGCGAACTGTTCATCGACGGCAACAAGGTCGACATCGCCAGGGATGGGCTGACCAAGGAGATGCGCCGCAAGGTGCAGATCGTCTTCCAGAACCCTTACGGATCGCTCAACCCGCGCCAGAAGATCGGCGACGTGCTCGGCGAGCCGTTGCTCATCAACACCGACAAGCCGGCCGAGGAACGCCGCGACCTTGCGATGAAGATGCTGAAGAAGGTCGGCCTCGGACCGGAGCATTACAACCGCTATCCGCACATGTTCTCGGGCGGCCAGCGCCAGCGCATCGCCATCGCCCGCGCGCTGATGCTCAATCCCAGCCTGTTGGTGCTGGACGAGCCGGTATCAGCGCTCGATCTATCGGTGCAGGCGCAGGTGCTCAACCTGCTCGCCGACCTGCAGGACGAGTTCAAGCTGACCTATGTCTTCATCAGCCACGACCTCTCGGTCGTGCGCTACATCGCCGACGACGTCATGGTGATGTATTTCGGTGAGGCGGTCGAATACGGCTCGCGCGACGAGGTCTTCTCCGACCCCAAGCACGCCTACACCAAAACGCTCTTCGCCGCGACGCCGCGCGCCGACATCACCAGCATCAAAGCCAGGTTGGCCAAGAAGGCGGCTTGAGCCTCGGAAGCGGCGCCGCGACTGCGCGAGGCGGCGCTGAAGACCGTGGCGATGCTTGGCTACAAGCCAGCTTCATAAGCGTTCGAAGATCGACGCCTATTCACTCGCTTCCCGTCCCGAGACCTGCTCGACATGGATCCGGAAGAAAACGTGCGGCAGGTTATCCGACACGGGAGGCATGACAGGCTTGAGCGCACCGGGCTCCCACCAGTCCGCGTGCTTGCTCAGCACCGACCATGCATGCTCGCGCTGAGCCTTGTGGCCGACCAGGTCCGGCAGTTCCTCATAGCGGCCGTCGACAATCACGCTTCTCCATCCGCGCCCGTGGGTGTGTTCGTCGACCTGGGCGCACACCAGGGGATTGGCCCGCATCCAGTCGATCTTCTTTCCCGGCAAAGAGAATGCATAGAGGTGATTGTCGGCGTAGGCATAGTTGAAGCACACGAGGTAAGGTTGTCCGTCTTTCGCACACGCTAGATGGCCGGCACGATTGGCCGCCAACAGTTTCGTGCATTCCAAAGTAGAGAGCGTGCGGATCATCATCGGTACGATCTCCTATTCTCTGCTGGCCTCCGGCCTTGAGAACCTCCGTCGATCAGTTTCCCGGCATCGAACACACAGTGATGAAGCCTAGTACGGGATGCGCTGCCGCTCATTGACGTGTATCAATTCGTCCTTGATGGCGCGCTGAAGACTGCGGCATCGCTCAACGAAAGCGTCTCTCGATAACGAAGATGTGATCCACCCCGCTCCTACGGCAGGCACGATCCGGATTGAAGGCTCACACCACCAAATCCCGCATCAGCCCCACCGCCGCCGAATCCGGAAACACCTTGTCGCCGAGCACCGCAGCCGACAGCCCGAACTGGTCGGCTAAGAGGCCCTTCAGCACCGCGCGGACATCGCTTGTCGGTGCGAGGTCGCGCTGTTCGTAAAGCTGAGCCGGCTTCAGGCCGGGCCAGTCGGCGATGACACGGCCGCCCTTGATCGCGCCGCCGGCGAGCAGCACCACCGTGCCGGTGCCGTGATCCGTGCCGACCGTGCCGTTGATGCGGGCGGTGCGTCCGAATTCGGTGATCGCCACGATCGCGGTATCCTTCCAGCTCGAGCCAAGCCCCGTCTCGAATTCCTCGAAGGCGCCGTCGAGGCCGCCGAGCAGATTGGCGAGCCGGCCGGTGGCGCCGCCCTCGTTGACATGCGTGTCCCAGCCGTCGAAGGC
>NZ_RZSL01000788.1:0-2258 GCF_003997355.1 Mesorhizobium sp. M1E.F.Ca.ET.041.01.1.1
AGCGTGCCCAGCACCGGTGGTCCGGGCGGCGGCTCGACCACCTTGATGACTGTGCCCGCCGGCATGGCCAGGCCTTTCAGGCGCTCGCGTATGTCGAGCGCGATGGCATGGCTGGCGCGGCCGCGCTCACCCTTCGGTACTAGGTTGACAGTCACGTCGCCCTGCTCGGGGCTGGAGCGCAGATAATAATGGCGCACCAGTCCGTTGAAGTTGAAGGGCGCGGCGGAGCCGGCATAAGTCTGGAAGGAGACGACCTCCGGCACGCCGGCCAGGCGGTCGACCGCTGCCTGCAGCAGCCGGTTCGTGTCCTCGACGGACGAGCCCTTGGGCAGGTCCGCGACCACCTGCAGCTCGGTCTTGTTGTCGAACGGAAGCAGCTTCACCGTCACATGCCTGGTGTAGATCAGCGCCATGGAAGACAGCGTCGCGACACCGACGACGAGCAGGAACATCCAGGCACGCAGGCGCGACTTCAGGATCGGCCGGGCGACCGCGACATAGGCGCGGCCGAGCGCTCCTATATGTCCGTCGCCATGGCCGGTCCGCGCTTCCGCCGCTTCTTGCCTGCGGCCAAGCTTCATCATCAGCCAGGGCGTCAGCATCACGGCGACGAAGAAGGAGAACAGCATCGCGGCCGAGGCATTGGCCGGAATCGGGCTCATATACGGTCCCATCATGCCCGACACGAAAAGCATCGGCAGCAGCGCCGCGACGACGGTCAGCGTGGCGACGATGGTCGGGTTGCCGACCTCGGCGACAGCGTCGATGGCGGCGGCGCTCCGCGAACGCCCGTCATCCATGGCCCAGTGGCGGGCAATGTTCTCGATGACGACGATGGCGTCGTCGACCAGGATGCCGATCGAGAAGATCAGTGCGAACAGGCTGACGCGGTTCAGCGTGTAACCCATGATGCGGGAGGCAAAGAGCGTGAGCAGGATCGTCGTTGGGATGACAACCGCCACCACCAGCGCCTCGCGCCAGCCGATGGCGACGGCGACCAGCACGACGATGGAGATCGTCGCCAGGCCGAGATGGAAGAGAAGCTCGTTCGCCTTCTCGTTGGCGGTCTCGCCATAGTCGCGGGTCGCGGTCATCCCGACGTCCTTGGGGAATATCTGTCCGCGCGTCTGCTCCAGCCGCTTGCCGACGGCATCGGCAATGAGGACGGCGTTCGTGCCGGGCCGCTTGGCGATGGCGAGCGAGACGGCGGGACCGCGCTGCAGCCCGTCGGCGGTCTTGGTCACGTTCATGACACGATTTTCCGCCGGCGCCGTCGCCAGCACGATGCGGGCCACGTCGCGCACATAGACCGGCCGCCCGTCGCGGGCGGTCAGCAGCAGGTTGCCTATGTCGGAGAACCCCTGCAGTGTCTGACCGGCGACCAGCACCTGCTGCTTGCCCTGCTCGCGCACCGTGCCGAGCTGAAAGGAGCGGTTGGCGCCTGCGATCTTGGCCGTCAGTTGCTGCAGCGTGATCCCATAGAGCGAGAGTTTCTCCGGATCGGGCTCGACCTGGATTTCCTCCGGCTGCTCGCCGACGATGTAGGTCAGGCCGATGTCGGGGAGCTTGGCGACCTCGACCTGAAGCTCGCGCGCCAGCCGCGTCAGGTCGGCCGAGGAATAGCGGCCGGCGGCCTCCGGCGTCGGCGTCAGCGTCACCACCACGATGGCGACGTCGTCGATACCGCGCCCGACGATCAGCGGCTCGGGAACGCCGACCGGAATCCGGTCGAGGTTGGCGCGCACCTTGTCGTGCACGCGCAGCACGGCGGCGTCCGAGCTGGTGCCCACCTTGAAGCGGGCCGTGACCAGCGCGCCGTCGTCCGCGGTCTGCGAATAGACGTGTTCGACGCCATCGATGCTCTTGATGATCGTCTCCAGTGGTTCGGTGACCAGCTTGACCGCATCCTCGGCCCTGAGCCCGTCAGCCCTGACGTGGATATCGACCATCGGCACGGAGATCTGCGGCTCCTCCTCGCGCGGCAGCGTCACCAGCGCCACCAGGCCGAGGGCAAGCGCGGCCAGCAGGAAGAGCGGCGTCAGCGGCGAGCCGATGAAGGAGCGGGTGAGCCTGCCGGCAATGCCGAGCTTCATGGCATGACGACCTTGTCGCCTTCGGCGAGGCCGGTCAGCACCTCGATGCGCTGCTCGCCGGCATCCTCGAACCGCTCGCCGAGCACCACCGCCACGTCGAGCGGCCCGTTCGCCGTATCGACGCTGACGTAGTCGACGCCATGGATCGTGCGCACCGCCTGGGGT
>NZ_RZSL01000789.1:0-2250 GCF_003997355.1 Mesorhizobium sp. M1E.F.Ca.ET.041.01.1.1
AGACTTATGAGCCCTACATGGTGGTGGTCGACAAACCCCGTGGATTTGTCGACCACCACCATGTAGGGCTCATAAGTCTTGAGCGGCAGCGCAAGGATCAGCGCGCCCACGGCTGCAACGGCAATGACCGAGGCGACAGTTGCCACACACCACGCCAGAGATCGCGACCAGCGATTGCGCCGCGCGATATCTTTTTCCCAGATTGCCGCATCCACGTAGTACGGCAATGGAGACTCGGGTTTCTTCGCCGGTTCCCCAGCGCTTTCCTTCACATCGCTCATTGGTGCCCCAAGACTATGCGGGATCCGTCAGCTTGCGCGAAAGCCGCGCATATTCCGCTGAATTCTCGTATCTTCTCTGTGCGAGGCTCACGCGCGCCCGCTCGCGACCCGCCAAGCGTTCCTGCCGCGTGCTCCAGCCCATCCGTCCCATCAGCGTCCGCTGACCGGCCTGGCCCATCGATCCGAAAGCGCCGCCGTAGAACCGCCCAAACGAAGGCGTTCCAATACCAATTCCGCCCGCGAGAGAGGCGGCAACGTTGGTGATTTGCGACAGCAGCAGCACGCCAACAAGGCAGATCAGGATGAGCGGCGCGGCTTCGGTCAATGTCGTTGTCGCAGCGCCGTTCGACCGGTTAACCGCGTCGAAATAGGTCTGGGTGATCGAGATGAAGAATGCGCAGAAGGCGTAGACCAGAATCTGCACACACATGTACTGAACGATCGCGGTTATCCAGCCAGCAAAGAACCGGGTTGTGTAGCCGAACAGCATGAGAATGATGAACACAGGGGCGAGCGCCAGCAAAAGCCAAAGAAAGATCTTCGACAGGATGATGAGGAAGATCGCATAACCGATGAGCAGCGCGCCGACGACAAGGATGATCGCCGCCAGCACATAACCGCCGAAGTTCAAAACCCCAAGGCTCTTGATAAAGGCAGACGTGGAATTGGCGAGCGAATCCCAGATGTTTTGCAGGGCCGTTTGCACAGAGTTGACGGAGTTCAGCCCGGCCGATGTCCCGGTCACATTGGCCGAAACGCTCGTGAGCAGGCTGTTCCCGATCGCGGACGGTGTTTCATTCGCGAACGTGTAGGCATACGTTTGAAAGTCCCCCCAGCCCGTCGCCAGAGCGTAGATGACGAAGGCGCGGAACAGGCGCCAGACCATCTCTTTTCCCGATCCGGTCGAGCTTCCCTGCCAGATGCTGATGGCCCAGAATATCACGTATAGCGTCAGTATCAGGCCGGCGACACCCACCTGTCCGCCGCCGGTCAGGGCGGACGCGAGGTTCTGGTAGGCTTGCGATACGTAGTTATTGCCGAACTGATCGACCTGTTGCAGAAGCGTCGTGATATTGAAGTTCATTTTTTCGCCATCCCACCTGGAAACAGAGATGGATCGCTATTGAGTGCCTTCATCGGACCGCACCCGGATGGCTTCGCCGCGTCTGTTTTTGGGTCGAGCGCCGCGAACGCCAGTGGCTGCATCGGTCCCTCCTCACGAGAGCACGGAGCCTTGAGTGGCTTGTGGCTGCATCCCGAGGTCGCGACAGCGCCAATAGTGGCGGCCGCTAATAGAAGAAAGCGCAGGGTCATTGGCCGGGCTTGTATTCGAGCCCCCGCGAGGCCTGGGTGATTAGGTTCATACGATCAATGTTTTCCTGGTTGGCAGCCGCCGTAGCGGTGTTCACCGCGCCGATCAGCTCGTTTACGGTCAGACCCGTTTGCACCATGATCTGGCTGTTCTGATCGATCGAGCCCTTGATGTCCTGCGCCGTGCCGATCCGTTGAGCGCCCGACTGAAAAGCGCTGGAACGGGTCTTCACCCCATTTTGCGAGGAGTCGACCAGTCCGGTGACCGTGGCCGCGACGTTCACCAGGGCGCTGTAGTTCTTATCCATCTGCGTCGTCTGACCATTGATCAGGCCCGAAATGGTTTTCACCAGCTGCAGGCCGTTGATCATGTTCGAAACTATCCCCTGCGATCCATTGCCGAGGCCGGCGAACGACAACGAGCCGCCCGAGATCACGCTCCCAAGCGAAGGCGCGTCCCCCATAGAGAAGTCGCCATTGCCGAAGGCCATCTGCGCGAGCTGGCCGGCCTGGCTCGACCGGTCGCCCGTGACGGCCTGCAGCGTCTTTTGCGTATAGTTCATGATGTTGCGGTCGGTGCTGAGGATCTCGCTCGTGGCCGATGCAATCTGCCGTGCCTGCTCCAGATTAGCCTCGTCGATCGTAGGCACCTGCGCAA
>NZ_RZSL01000078.1:0-16902 GCF_003997355.1 Mesorhizobium sp. M1E.F.Ca.ET.041.01.1.1
TGGTTCTCGATGGCGAGCACGCGGCCTTCGGCTTCGGCCCGCGGCCCCCATTGCTGAAGCGCCGACCTGATCGAGGCGTTGAGCTCGCCCCATTTGTCGCCCCAGGCATTGCGGTCACCGCACAGAACCGGTGTCAGGCCGAGCCGGATAGTCTTCGCGCCGAGCGAGCGGGCGGAACGGAACGCGCTCTCCAGCGGCCCCATCATGTTGAGCCCGGCGCTGACGACGGGCGTCATCCCAAGCCCATCGAGCCGCTCCTTCAGGGCGGTCAGCCCGTAATCGGACATTTCCGCCAGCCATGGATCGTAGATCTCGAGCGTGCGTGCGCCGAGCTCCTCGGCCAGGGCGATGAAGCCTTCCAGCCCCGCGCCCTTGGGGTTGGCGCGCGGCGTGCCGCGGCCCTGCAGCCCAAGATGATAGGTAAGCCCATAGGGGTTCAAACCAACGCGCAGCATCAGGCCAGCCGATCGAACGAGGGGAAACGGAGAACCTGCATCAGCTCAGGCCCGCATCGACGGTGATGGATTGCTTGGTGATCATGCGGCTGTCGTCGGCGGCGAGAAAAAGCGCCGTGCGGGCGATCTCGTCGGCCAGCAGAACCCGCCTGATCAACTGGCGCCCGACCATCTGATCGACGGACTCCGGCGTCGTGTACCAAAGACGGCGCTGCCGCTCGGTGATCACGGCGCCCGGCTCGATGGCGTTGACGCGGATATTGTCGGGACCGAAGGCGCGGGCCAACGACCGCGTCATGCCGATGATCGCGGCCTTGGCCGTGGCATAGGCGGTCATCTGGTCGGCGCCGAAGCGCCAGGAGGTCGAGGAAAGGTTGATGATGGAGCCAAAGCCCAGCGACTTCATCTGCGGATGGACGGCCTGGGCGGCGAAGAACTGATGCTTCAGATTGACGTTTTGGGCATGATCCCAGTAGTCCGGCGTCACTTCAGCGACTGCGTGGCGGTCATCATTGGCGGCGTTGTTCACCAGGACGGCAACCGGCCCGGCCTTTTCCCGCACATTCTCGATCGCTGCGCGCAGGGCCGCGATGTCGGTCACATCGCATGGCAGGAACAGAGGCGCGTGGCGCGTGGCGCCCGCAAGCTCCGCCTTCAGTTCCCGGCCGACCGCTTCCTGAATGTCGAGAAAGGCCACGCGCGCCGCGTTGGCCGCAAAGGCGCGAACCATTTCGGCGCCGATGCCAGAGGCTCCTCCGGTGATCAGCACGACACGGTCTGCGAGGCTTGGATAGGTAGCGAATGTCAAAGGCTGAGCTTTCAAAGAAGGGATTGGGTCGTCGGATCGAAGAGGCAAGCCCGCGCCATGTCGATGCCGAGCGTCATTGTCTCGCCCATCCGGGGGGCGCTGTCCGGGTCGAAACGGCCGGTGACTTCGAGATCGCCGAAGCGAAGCACCGCCAAGGTCTCGGCACCCGTGGGCTCGACCAGCTCGACCGGGGCCTTCACCGCCGCAACGGCACGCTTGCGGTGCTTCAAGTCGTCCGAAAAGCGGTAGATATGTTCCGGCCGCACGCCAAGCACGACGTTCCTCGGCGCGCCGGCCGGCACCGGCTGGGCAAGTTCCAACGCTGCCGTGCCGCCATCCGCGGTCCGAACCGTGACGCAGGGCCGGCCCGCCCCGTCGCCGAGCTCGGCGGGAATGAAATTCATCGCCGGCGAGCCCATGAAGCCCGCGACGAACATGTTGGCGGGGCGGCTGTAGATCATCTGCGCGGCGTCGAACTGCTGCACCGACCCCTGATGCATGACGGCAATGCGCGAAGCGAGCGTCATCGCCTCCACCTGGTCGTGGGTGACATAGACCGTGGTCTTGCCGACACGGTTGTGCAGCTTCTTGATCTCGGTGCGCATGTCGACGCGCAGCTTGGCATCGAGGTTGGAAAGCGGCTCGTCGAACAGGAAAAGCTTCGGGTCCCGCACCAGCGCCCGGCCCATGGCGACCCGCTGGCGCTGGCCGCCGGAGAGTTGCCCGGGCTTGCGGCCAAGCAGCGCCTCGATCTGCAGCAGCGCCGCGACGTGCTTGACGGCTTCAGCCTGATCGGCCTTCGGCACGCCGCGGCTCTCCATGCCGAAGGTGATGTTCTGGCGCACGGTCATGGTCGGGTAGAGCGCATAGGACTGGAACACCATGGCGATGTCGCGGTCCTTTGGCGGCACGGAATTGACGAGCCGGTTGCCGATTCGGATTTCACCCGACGTCACGCTTTCAAGTCCGGCGATCATGGCAAGCAGGGTGGACTTGCCGCAACCGGAAGGTCCGACGAGAGCGATGAACTCTCCCGGCTGCGCTTCGAGGTTGATGCCCTTCAAGACGTCCACGGCGCCGTAGCTCTTGTAGAGATTGCGAATGGTCAGGGCGGATAGGGATTGGCTCGTCATTTGATGGCGCCCTGTGTCAGACCGCGAACGAAGTATTTGCCGCCAAAGAGATAGATCAGGAGCGGCGGCAGCGCACCGATCAGCACGGCGGCGCTCATCACGTCGTAGCTGCGGGCGGTCGTGCCGCTCGCCGTCAGCGCGACGAGCGCGGCTGTGATCGGCTGCGCCTGGCCGGACGTGAAGACCACGCCGAACAGATACTCGTTCCAGATGCCGGTGAACTGCCAGATGACGGTCACGATCAGAATGGGCGGCGACAGCGGTATTATGATCTTCCAGAAAATCCGCCAGAAGCCGGCGCCGTCGATGCGCGCCGCTTTGATCAGGTCGTCGGGGATGCCGACATAGTAGTTGCGGCAGAACAGGGTGGTGAAGGAAATTCCCTGGACGACATGCACCAGGATCAGGCCGTAGGTCGAGTTGGTCAGACCGAGCTTTCCAAGAACGAATGCCCAGGGCATCAGCGCGATCTGCCCCGGCATGAAGACACCGAGCAGCATCAGGGTGAACAAGACCTCCGAGCCCTTGAAGCGCCATTTGGACAACACGTAGCCGTTCACGGCGCCGAGCAGCGTGGAAATGATCGTCGCCGGAATGGTCATCCACAGCGAGTTCAGGAAATTCCGTTGCATCCCCTGGCAGGTGCCGGCGATGCAATAGGTGCTCCAGGCCTGCGCCCATGCCTCCAGCCGGAAGGTCTTTGGCAGCGAGATGAGCCCGTCGCGCGCGATCTCCGCCTGCTCGCGGAAGGAATTGAAGACGACCACGAAGAGCGGGATCAGATAGATTGCGGCGAAGACCGTGAGCAGGCCATAGATCGCGAACCGGCTCCAGAAGTGCCTGCGGCTCGCTGCGGCCGCTTCCAGGTCGATGGCGGCGGCCAGTTCAGCCATTTCCTGCCTCCGCCCGGCGGCGCCACACCACCCACAGCGAATAGGGCACCAGCACCACGGCAAGCGCCGCCAGCATCATGACCGCGGCGGCCGCGCCCTCGCCGATCTCGCCACGCTGGAACATCAGATCGTAGACGTAGATGGCGGGGAACGTGGTCGAGATGCCCGGCCCGCCGCGGGTCAGGGCTGCGACGAGGTCGAACGTCTTGATGGCGAACTGGATCTGGATGACGGCGACCGCAAGGAAGATCGGCGCGATGGTTGGCAGAATGACCTTCCTGTAGGTGCGCACGACCGATGCGCCGTCGATCTGCGCCGCCTTCACCAGATCCGGATCGACCGAGCGTAGGCCGGCCAGAAAGAGCGCCATGGCGAAACCGGAAGACTGCCAGACGCCGGTGATGATCACCGCATAGATCGCGTGGTTGCGATCGCTGGTGAGCGCGAAGCTGAAGTCGCTCCAGCCCAGCCCGCGCACCAGCGCCTGGATGCCGTCGACCGGATTGTAGAGCCAGCTCCAGACGGTGCCGGTGACGATGAAGGAAACCGCCAGCGGGTAGAGGAAGATTGTCCGCCACACCGCCTCGCCGCGCACGCGCTGGTCGATCAGGATGGCCAGCAGCAGCCCGACCGCCATGGAGCCCACGATGTAGAAGCCGCTGAAGAGGAAAAGGTTGGTGTAGGCGATGTTCCAGCGCCGGTTGGACCAGAGCGATGCGTAGTTGTCGAGGCCCGCAAAGCCGTAGCTCGGCAAAAGTGTCGAGTCGGACAGCGACAGATAGAGCGTCCAGCCCGTGAACACGAAGACATAGACGAAGCTCGCCGCGAGCGAAGGGGCGAGCACGAGGATCGGCACGATCGATCCCAGACGATCCCGCCACGAGCGGGCGGGCACGGCTATCGGAACGGAAAGGTCGTGGATGGACATTGGGCTTCCTGCCGGCCGGGCGCCGGCGCGATGTCGCGCCGGCGCTCTCCGCACGTCATTCCTGCGCTTCGGCGGCGTCGGCCATGGCGTTGGCCGCATCCTTGGCGGACATGTCGGGCGTCGCGACGAATTCTGTGATCGTGTCCATGATGGCGCCGCGGACCTTTTGCGGGATGGTCATGTTGTGGGCCATTGAGCGGACCAGCGTGCCCGCCTCGATCGAGGCCTGCAGGTCCTTCTGGGACTTCTGCTGGCAGGGATTGAAGCCCTTCGACAGATCGACATCGAGGCGCGCCGGGATCGAGCCCTTGGCCTGGTTGAAGACGGTCTGGAACTCCGGCGACAGAATGGTGCTGGCGAGCAGCTTCTGGCCCTCCACATAGTCGGGATCCTTCTGCTGGAAGAACACGACGGAATCGGAGTTCAAGATGAAGCCGGGCTTGCCCCAGTCGGTCGGCGCCTGGGCGCAGACATAATCCGTTCCTTCCTTGAAGCCGGCGGCGGTGAGCAAGCCGATCGTCCAATCGCCCATGATGTGGAACGCCGCCTCGCCGCGGCCGACGAGAGCCGACATCGAATCCCAGTCGCGCCCGTTCATGCCGGGGTCCATGTACTTGGACGTCATGATGCGGAATTGCTCGAAGGCCTTGACCATGCCGTCGCTGCGCATGGCGTCGACGTTGCCTTCGACGAAGGCCTTGCGATAGAGGTCGAGGTCCTGGCCGTAGACGACGACTTCGAAGACGGTGGAATCGGTCCAGTCGGCGGTCGAGTGCGAGATGCAGATCTTGCCGGTGGCCACGATCTTGTCGCAGGCTGCGTTGAATTCCGCCCAGGTCTTCGGAACTTCCGTCACGCCGGCGGCCTGCATGACTTTCGGCGACGCCCATATCCAGTTGATGCGGTGGATGTTCATGGGTGCCGCCACCCACTTGCCGCTCGGCTTCATCACCGGCAGCAATTCCGGCGCCACCACCTTCTCCCAATTCTCCGCCTTCGCGAGATCATCCAGATCGGCGGTCATGCCGGTCTTGTTCCATTCAGCGATCTCGGGACCCTTGAGCTGAACCGCCGGAGGAGCATTGCCTGCGATCACGTCGGCGCGCAGCTTGGCAAGCGTGTTGGCGGTATGGCCGGCGATCGAGGTCTGTTGCCATTTTCCGCCCTTCGCCTCGAACATCTCGCCAAGCTTGGCGATGGCCTGCGCGTCCGATCCGGTCGCCCATTGGTGGAGCAGATTGGTCTTCGGCTCGGCGAGTGCTGTGTTTGCAAGAAAGGCAAATGCCGCCGTAGCGACAAGGGTCGCCCTCAGATATCTCATCGTCTCACTCCCATTTGATTTCAGCACGGTTCATCACGACCGTTTCGTCGAGACCGCCCGCGCATCGCAGAAGGTCTCTAGTTTTTTCTAGAATGATCAAATACGATCGACAGTCAAGGAGTTTTAAGACGAAAATGACAAAAAGCCTGCTCAGATCGCTGCTGGACGGTCAACCTCCGGGCACGCCTGAAAGTCTGATTGTCCGCTGTCTCAGCCAGCGCGGCGCCATTTCCGCCGCGCAGATTGCCCGGCTCGCGGGCTTGGCCCGCTCGACCGTCTCGACGGCTCTGACTGGCCTGAGGAAGTCAGGGATCGTGGTGGAACTGGCGGCAGCTGACGAAACGGCCAAAGGCGTCGGCCGGCCGCCGGCGACGCTGACGCTCAATCCTGAAGCCGGCACCTGCGTTGGCGTTCATCTTAGTCTCGACGAGATTCGGGTCGCTGTGGCTGACGTCTCGCATTCATTCATTTCTGAAAAAATTATCCCCCTCGGCCTGGATTATCCTCCGGACCGGGCGGCAAAGCTCACCAAGGCGGCGATCGCGCAATGCTACGAGGAGAACAGCTTGTCTGCGTCCGGCCTCCTGGGTGTCGGGGTTTCTGTGTCGGGACCGGTCAGCCCCGAAGGCTTCGTCCAGCGGGCCAGCATCGTTCCCACTTGGGCTGGCGTCAACATCCGACATGTCTTTGGGCCGGTGCTGGAGCAGCCGATCTTCGCTGCCAATGAAAGCAACTGCGCCGCCATTGCCGAGATGATGTGGGGCGCCGCCGTCGGTTACGAGGACTTTGTCCTGTTCAAGATCGACCTCGGGGTCGGCGGAGCGATCGTCCAGCACGGACGCGTCGTGACCGGAATTGCCGGCGGCGCGGGCGAATTCGGTCACATGAGCATCGATCCATCGGGCGATCTTTGCCGCTGCGGCAATCGAGGCTGCCTGGAACTCTACGCCAGCTTCAACCGGCCATTGGAGCAGATCGCGCGCGTGACGGGCCGGCGCGTCACGATGGACGACGTGATCCGCATGGCCGAGCAGGGGGATGTCGGAGCATTGCGCATGATCGAGGATACCGCCGAAATGGCGGGCCGCGGCCTGGGCATGATCGGATCCGTTCTGAACCCGCCCCTCATCATCATCGGAGGACGCATGGCGCTCGCCGGCGACATCCTGCTTACGCCGCTCATTGCAGCCTATGAACGGCACACCCTAATCAAGGCGCGGGACGTCGCCCCCGACAGGCGCACGCGAATAATCATCGGCAAGCACACCGAAAACGATGTGCTGCTTGGAGCCGTCGGCCTCGTCCTGAGCCATTACGGGCGACTTCAATAGCCATGGGGACCGGCAAGGACTGCGCCAGGGGAAGGATAGCACGAAGCATCGCGAGTTAAGCCTTACGCCGCGACAGCGCCCCCTTTAGAGCAATTCCAGGAAAAGTGTGTAACGGTCGGGCTCGGCGGCTTCGCCGTAGCCTTCCCTCCGGAATTGCGTAAAACAAATATTAGAGCAGTTCAGCGTTTCCGTGAAACGATGAACTGCTCTAGGGAAGCGCGCTTACTGCGCCGTCCAGCCGCCATCCATCGGCAAGGTCGTGCCGGTCATCTGCTTGGCGGCGTCCGAGCACAGGAAGAGCGTCAGCGCGGCGAGTTCCTCGACGGTGACGAATTCCTTGGTCGGCTGCGCGGCTAAAAGCACGTCGTGCTTGACCTGCTCCTCGGTCATGCCGCGCGCCTTCATCGTGTCGGGGATCTGCTTCTCGACCAGCGGCGTCCAGACATAGCCGGGGGCGATCGCGTTGACGGTGATGCCGTCCTGAGCGACTTCCAGCGCCACCGTCTTGGTCAGGCCGGCAATGCCGTGCTTGGCCGAAACATAGGCCGACTTGAACGGCGAGGCGACCAGCGCGTGCGCCGAGGCCGTGTTGATGATGCGGCCCCATTTGCGGCTCTTCATGCCGGGCAGCGCCGCCTTGATGGCATAGAAGGCGGCGAGCAGGTTGATGCGGATGATCGCCTCCCACTTGTCGTCGGGAAACTCGTCGATCGGCGCGACATGCTGGATGCCGGCATTGTTGACCAGGATGTCGAGGCTGCCGAACGCCTCTTCGGCCTCGTGGATCATGGCGGTGACCGCGGCGCCGTCCATCATGTTGGCGCCCGAATAGCGGCACTTGACGCCGAAATCCTTCTCGATGCCGGCCCGCTCCTGCTCGATGGCCGCGGCGTCGCCCAGGCCGTTGATGGTGACATTGGCGCCCTCGGCGGCAAAGGCGCGGGCGATTGCAAGCCCGATGCCGCTGGTCGAGCCGGTGACCAGCGCATTCTTCGAAGACAGGGAACCCATGAAAAATCTCGCTAGAGGTGGAGTGGACTTAGGGCACATAGTTTGTGCGCCGCAGCATGACAATGCCATGGCCATATGTCGTTGCGATTACAATGTTGTGATGCCGCCCGATAGCCATGAAGCTGGCGCCCGAGCACCATGACATGGCATTGTCATGGTGCCGTGCAACATAGTCCCCCTGCGCGTCTCGCGTGTATCATTCCTGAACCGATGGGTGAATAGCTTGGAAATCGACGATGTCGTTAAGCGCGCCTATGCGATGCCGCTCACCAATCCTTCGTTTCCGCCCGGTCCCTACCGTTTCTTCGACCGCGAATACATCATCATCACCTACCGCACGACACGCGAGGCGCTGGAAGCCGTCGTGCCGAAGCCGCTCGAGATCGATGAGCCGCTGGTCAAGTACGAGTTCATCCGCATGCCGGATTCGACCGGCTTCGGCGACTATACCGAGACCGGCCAGGTCATCCCCGTGCGCTATGGCGGGCAGCATGGCGGCTATGTCCATTCCATGTATCTCGACGACGACGCCCCGATCGCCGGCGGTCGCGAGCTGTGGGGCTTCCCGAAAAAGCTCGCCAGCCCCAAGATCGTGCATGAAGGCGAAGTGGTGGTCGGCACGCTGCACTACGGCAGCGTGCTCTGCGCCACCGGCACCATGGGCTACAAGCACCGCGAGGCCGACCACGATTCCGTGCTCGCTTCGCTGGCGGCACCCAACTTCCTGATCAAGATCATCCCGCATGTCGACGGAAGCCCGCGCATTTGCGAGCTGGTGCGCTACTACCTGACCGATGTGACGCTGAAGGAAGCCTGGACCGCGCCGGCCGCGCTCGACCTTCGGCCCCATGTCATGGCCGACGTGGCGAAGCTGCCGGTGCTCGAGGTCGTCTCGGCCGTTCATTTCACCGCTGATCTGACGCTCGGACTCGGCGAAGTCGTCCACGACTATCTCGCCGACCGCAACCCGTCCGCCGCCAGCGCAATCCAGCCGGAGAAGGCTCGTGCTTGAACGGACCCGAAACAAGGCGGTCGCCGCCACCATCGAGGAAATAACGGCGCAGTATGACCGCATCGCCCTGGTCTTCCAGGGGGGCGGCGCGCTCGGCGCCTATCAGGCCGGCGTCTATCAGGCGCTTTCCGATGCCGGCTGCGAGCCGACCTGGCTCTCCGGCGTTTCGATCGGCGCCATCAACGCCTCGATCATCGCCGGCAACGAGCCGAGCCGGCGCCTGCAGCGCCTGGAGCAGTTCTGGCAGACGATCTCCGGCCGCAAGATCTGGGCCTACACGCCCGAAGGCGACATCTATCGCGACATCCGCAACCGCACCTCGTCGTGGATGACGATGATGATGGGCCAGCCCGGCTTCTTCAAGCCGCGCAATCCCAATCCATGGTTCGAGCTGTCGGGTGCCGAGGGCGCCACCAGCTTCTACGACACCGCCGAGCTGAAGGACACGCTGGAGAGCCTGATCGACTTCGATGTGCTCAACGACGGCAGGAAGCGCTTGAGCGTCGGCGCGGTCAACGTCAGGACCGGCAACTTCGTCTATTTCGACACAGAGAAGGTCCGCATCGGGCCGGAGCACATCATGGCGAGCGGCGCGCTGCCGCCGGCCTTCCCGTCGGTCCGCATCGAGGGCGAGTATTATTGGGACGGCGGCATCGTCTCCAACACGCCGCTGCAATACCTGCTCGACCAGGAAGAGGATCGCTCCTCGCTGGTGTTCCAGGTCGATCTGTTCAGCGCCCGCGGCGCCCTGCCGCGCAGCATGGCCGACGTGCTGTCGCGCCACAAGGACATCATGTATTCGAGCCGCACGCGCCAGAACACCGACAATTTCCAGCGCATCCACGCGCTCAAGATGAAGCTGCTCGATGCACTGAAGCGCGTTCCGCCGGATGAGCTCAGGGACGGCGAGAGGGAACTGATCGCCGACTATTCCGATGCCGGCGTGGTCAACATCGTTCACCTGATCTACCAGCACAAAGGCTATGAGGGCCACGCCAAGGACTACGAGTTCTCGGGCACCTCGATGCGCGAGCACTGGGAAATGGGCCTCGAGGACACCGAGCGCACGCTGCGCCACAAGCGGTGGCTGATGCTGCCGACCAATGTCGAAGGCGTGGCTATCCACGACCTGCACCGCGAAGATCCGACGTAAGGTCCGGTAGGAAGACTCGACGGGTTGCTCCGCTAACAAGCACCCTCGTCGAGTTCCGTCACACCCCCCTCTGTCCCGCCAACGTTTCGAGGGTAGCTATCAAGCAAAAAAGAAAGGCAGCGCCTGGCCGGCGCTGCCTTTTCTTTTGAGTTCTTGCGGCTATCTCAGAACACCTGGCGGAAGACCACGAAGAGCGCGAAGGCCAGCGCGATCGAGCAGGGCAGTGTCAGCACCCAGGCGAGCAAAAGGTTGCGCACGGTCGCCCACTGCAGACCGGAGCCGTTCGCCGCCATCGTGCCAGCAACGCCCGACGACAGCACGTGGGTGGTCGACACCGGCAGGCCGAGACGGTCAGCCATGCCGATCGTGACCATCGCGACCAGCTCGGCGGCGGCGCCCTGGCCATAGGTCAGGTGGCTCTTGCCGATCTTCTCGCCGACGGTGACGACGATGCGCTTCCAACCGACCATGGTGCCGAGGCCGAGCGCCAGCGCCACGGCGATCTTGACCCAGAGCGGGATGAACTTCGTCGCGTTGTCGACCGCCTTATGGTAGTTCGTCACCGCCTGCAGGTCGGCGTCCTGCATCGGCAACAGCTTCTTCTTGTCGATCAGCTTCAGCGCTTCGCCGATCAGATAGATGTCATTGCGGGCGTTGCTGACCAGGTCGGTCGGGACCTTGTCGACGGTCGCGTAGGGCTGCAGCCCAGCGGTCGTATTGTGGATGTAGGTCTGCAGCGCGGGCGTCGTCTGATCGCTCCAGGTCTTGGAGCGGACAGCCTCTTGAACCGCGGCCTTGGGGTCCGCGACAGTGACGCCCGGCTTGACGTATTTGCCCAGCGACTGCTCGACGGCGGCGGAAGCCGACTTGTAGGCCTCGAGGTAGTTGATGTCGGGGGTACGGTTAAGCGCATAGGCGGTCGGCACCACGCCGATCAGGATCAGCATAATCAGGCCCATGCCCTTCTGGCCGTCATTGGAGCCATGCGCGAAGCTGACGCCGGTGCAGGTGAAGATGAGCAGCGCGCGGATCCACCACGGCGGCGGGGTTTTGCCTTTCGGCGCCTCATAGAGCGCCGGATTGCGCACAAGGAGCTTCATCACATAGAGCAGAACGGCCGCCGCGAAAAACCCGACGAGAGGCGAGACCAGCAGGGACATGCCGACATTGGTCGCCTGTCCCCATTCGACGCCGCTGGTGGCGCTTCCGGCCGGCGCCATGAACTGGTTGGCGAGGCCGACGCCGATGATCGAGCCGACCATCGTGTGCGAGCTCGACGCCGGCAGGCCGAGGAACCAGGTGCCCAGATTCCACAGGATCGCCGCGACCAGCAAGGCGAACACCATGGCGAAGCCGGAGGACGAGCCGACCTGCAGGATGAGCTCGACCGGCAGCAGCGACAGGATGCCGAAGGCGACCGCGCCGCTCGAGGTCAAGACGCCGAGGAAATTGAAGACACCCGACCACATGACGGCGAATTCCGCCGGGAGCGATCGGGTGTAGATGACCGTCGCCACCGCATTGGCGGTATCGTGGAAGCCGTTGACGAATTCGAAGCCGAGCGCGATCAGCAGGGCGATGCCGAGCAGGATCCAGGGCACTGTCTTGGCGACTGCCAAGTCCTGGCTCAGTGCATAGCCGACATAGATGATGCCGGCCAGAACCAGCACGCCGAAGGCAGGCAGGAACCACTTCGCGCCGCTCGATTGTTCCAACGGGTGATCCGGTCTCGGAATCCCCGCCTCACTGGAAACCACGTCCACCATCGTCCCACTCCTTTTGCATTGCAGCAAAGAACCGGGAGAACGCTATGTCTCCAGGATGAAGCTGGTGTGACGCCCTGCAACCTATGCGGCCATTCTCACAAGCGGGAGACGAGGAGCTTGCGCTCCTCTCTATCCGGCTATCTTGAGCAGCGAGGAAACCAGGAGCTTGTGCTCCTCCGGCGAGAGCACGTCGGAATCGAAAAGGTTCATGCTGCGCAGTCCCTCGATGGCGAGGAAGCAGACCAGCAGCGAGCCGAGGTCGTCGGTCTCGTCTTTCAGCCGTTCGAAGAGCTGCCGCTTGAACGCCTTTATCGGCGTCAGGAAATCCGGATCCTCCGCGATCGCGGAGAACATCCAGGAAGCCGATGGTTTCGGCTTCTCGCAATCATCGGCCGAAAGCCGTATGTAGGCCGCGAGCACGCTTTCATCGCTGGCCTCGGCCGTGCGTTCCTCGAGCGCCTCTTCGAAAGCATTGAGGTAATTTTCCACCAGCCCCTGCATCAGCTTGGCCTTGGTCGGAAAATTATAGAGCAGTCCGCCCTTCGACACGCCGGCCCGGCTGGCGACGGCGTCGAGCGACAGGCTTCCGGGACCCGCCTCGCGCGCCACGTCGGCGGCCGCTGCAAGTATCCTGTCGCGCGAATTTGCCCTGCGAGCTTTCATCACGCCTCCCCCTTACATTAGCTTATGCGGAATTGACAAGACCGTCCAGACGGTACAGTAAGACGCCGAAAATTGAAATCGGGACCCGTCGCCAGTATGTGTCCTGGCATCGACCGTTATGCCGGTTTCGGCTCGAGGGGACTTTTCCGTGAAGCGCTTTATCATCATCACCGTATTTCTGCTTCTGCTCGCTCTGGTGTGCGTCGGTATCGTCGGCTTCAACATCCTGCGCGACAACGGCATCAAGCAATTTTTCGCCACCATGAAGCCGCCGGCCGCGACCGTCTCGACCGTCGTCGCGAAACCCTCGAACTGGACGCCGGGCGTCGAGGCGATCGGCACCGTCAACGCCGTGCGCGGCGTCGACCTGACCGTCGAGACGGCAGGCATCGTCAAGGACATCCTGTTCCACGCCAACCAGAAGGTCGCGGCCGACGCCGTGCTCCTGCAGCTCGACGACGCCGTCGAGAAGGCCGATCTGGTGGCGCAGAAGGCGCAGGCCGCGTCCGACCAGGCGGCGCTGACCCGCGCGCTCGAATTGCAGCGGCGCGGCGTCGGGACCGACGCGACGCTCGATGCCGCGCGCGCGGCGGCGGACGCTTCGGCCGCGCAGGTGAACAAGCTGCAGGCCGTGCTCGACCAGAAGCAATTGTCCGCCCCCTTCAACGGCACCGTCGGCATTCCTAAGATCGACATCGGCCAGTATCTGGCCCCGGGCAACTCGGTGGTGACGCTGCAGGACCTGGATACGATGCGGGTCGACTTCACGGTGCCGGAACAGCAGCTGCGGCTGCTGAAGATCGGCCAGACGGTGCGGATCGGCGGCAGCGTGGCGGACATGCCCTTTGCCGGCTCCATTCGCGGCATCGATCCCAAGATCGACCCGGCGAGCCGCCTGGTATCGATCCGCGGCGAGGTCGCCAACCCGGAGGGCAAGCTGACGCCTGGCCAGTTCGTGCAGATCCGCGTCGAGCTGCCGGAGGAAAACAACGTCATCTCGGTGCCGCAGACGGCGGTGACGTCCAGCCTTTACGGCGACTTTGTTTTCGTTGTCGTGCCGGCAAAGTCTGCCGAGGGTGGCGCTGCGGCGCCGGCCAAACCGGATGACCAGAAGACCGGCGGCATCGAAAAGCCGGCCAGCGACGCAACCAAACCGCAGGCCGATGCCTCGAAGCCTGCCTCCGACACGGCAAAGTCCGCCGACAACGCCGCAAAGCCCGCTGATAACGCTCAGAAGCCCGAAGCCGGGCAGCAGCCGGCGCTCGTTCTGTCGCAGGTGTTCATCAAGCTCGGCCGCCGCAACAACGGCATGGTCGAGATCGTCGAGGGCCTGAAGGCTGGCGATCAGGTCGTCACCGCCGGTCAGAACCGGCTCTTCAACGGCATGTCCGTTGCCGTCGACAACACCATCGATCCCAGCAAATCGGCGAACAAGCAGGTTCAGCAATGAGCTTTTCCGACATCTTCATTCGCCGGCCCGTCCTCTCGACGGTGCTGGCCTGCATGATCCTGCTCCTGGGCTTCCAGGCCATCTTCAACCTGTCGATCCGCCAGTATCCGAAGGTCGACGAGACGGCGATCACCATCACCACGGCCTATCCCGGCGCCAGCGCCGACCTGATCCAGGGCTTCATCTCCGCGCCGATCGCGCGCGCCGTCGCCTCGACCGAGAACATCGACTACGTGACCTCATCGAGCCGCCCGTCCTCCAGCACCGTGACCGTGCAGATGAAGCTCGGCTCCAATCCCGACGTTGCGCTGACCGAGGTGCTTTCCAAGGTCCAGGGCGTGCGCGGCACCCTGCCGGACGCCTCCAAGGACCCTGTGATCGTCAAGGGCACCGGCCAGCAGTTCGCGATGATGTATATCTCGATGCAGAATCCGAACATGACCAAGGAGCAGCTCACCGAGTATATCGAGCGCGTCATCCGGCCCCGCATCTCGACGGTGGAAGGCGTCGCCGACGTGCAGATCTTCGGCGCCGAGGAATATTCCATGCGCGTCTGGATCGACCCGGTCAGGCTTGCCGCCCGCGGTGCCACCGCCGCCGACGTGCTGACCGCGATCAACAACTCCAACTTCCTGTCCGCGCCCGGCAACACCCAGAACGAGTATGTGGTCTCGTCGATCACGGTTCACTCGACCTTGCAGACGCCGGAAGCGTTCTCGCAGCTCCCGATCCGCTCGACGGACGGCCAGGTCGTGCGTCTGCGCGACGTGGCGCGCGTCGAGCTCGGCGCCGCAAGCACCGACACCAGGGTGAGCTTCAACGGCAAACCCGGCACCTTCCTCGCCATCTTCCCGACACCGGCGGCCAACCCGTTGACGACCGCGGCGGCGATCACCAAGCTCGTGCCGCAGATTCAGGAGACGCTGCCGAAAGGCATGACGATCGAGGTCGTCTACGACGCCACCGGGCAGATCAGCGCCTCGATCGAGGAAGTGTTCAAGACCATCGGCGAGGCGGTCGCCATCGTCATCGTGGTCATCCTGTTGTTCCTTGGCTCGTTCCGATCGGTGATGATGCCGATCGTGACCATCCCGCTGTCGCTGATCGGCGTCTGCTTCATCCTGTTTTCGGTCGGTTACTCGATCAATCTCTTGTCGCTGCTTGCCATGGTGCTGGCGATCGGCCTCGTCGTCGACGACGCCATCGTGGTGGTGGAGAACATCCATCGCCACATGGAGGAGGACCACATGTCGCCGATGCAGGCGGCCTTCAACGGCATGCGCGAAATCTTCTCGGCCATCGTCGCAATGACCATCACGCTCGCCGCCGTGTTCGCGCCGCTAGCCTTCACCGGCGGCCTGACCGGCGCTTTGTTCCGCGAGTTCGCGGTGACGCTGGCCGGCTCCGTGGTGCTGTCCGGCCTGATCGCCGTGACCATCACGCCGATGATGTCGGCGCGCCTCCTGAAGGCCGGCGCGCATAGCCGCTTCCAGCGCATCGTCGACGGCACCTTCAGCCGGGTCGAGCGCGTCTACGAACGCGCGGTCACCGCCTCGCTCAGAAACCGTCCGGTGACGCTGATCATCGTCGTCGCGCTGGTCGCGCTCACCGGCTTCATGTTCACCAAGACCTCCAGCGAGCTGGCGCCGGAAGAAGATCAGGGCTTCCTGCTTTCGCTGGTGACCGCGCCGCGCTATGCGACGTCGGACTACACCGAAACCTACGTCAACCAGATGCTCGGCCTGGTGAAGGACATCCCGGAGACCAGGGCGCAGTTCTCGGCCGTCGCTTTCGGCGGCGCGACCAACAGCGCCTTCGTCGGCTTCGCCTTCAAGGACTGGGCGGATCGCAAGCGCGGCTCCAAGGAGCTTCAGGCCGACATCCAGGGCCGCCTCGCCAAGGTGGCGGGCGTCGAGGCCTTCGTCTTCGCGCCACCGACGCTGCCCGGCTCAGGCGGTGGCCTGCCCATCTCCATGGTGGTGCGCTCGACCGGCGATCCCTCCGAGGTCTTTGACGAGGCCGAGAAGATCAAGAATAAGGCGCAGGCTTCCGGCCGCTTCATCGTCGTGCAGAACTCGATGGCCTATGACGCGCCGCAGGTGACCGTCACCATCGACCGCGAGCGCGCCGCCGCGCTGAACCTGCCGATCGCCGATGTCGGCCGCACGCTGACTCTGCTGGTCGGCGGCGCCGAGGTGGCGCAATTCGACCGCGACTCCCACAGTTACGACATCATCCCGCAGGTGCCGCAGGAGTTCCGCGACAATCCGGAGAGGCTGGGCGAATACTTCATTCGCAGCGAGGACGGCAAAATGGTGCCGCTGTCGGCGGTGGTGAAGATTTCGACCAACGCATCGCCGGCGGCGATCGAGCAGTTCAACCAGCTGAATTCCTCGACGATCTCGGCCTTGCCGCTGCCGGGCGTCACCACCGGGGACGGGTTGAAGGTGTTGGAGGATCTTGCCAAGGAGACGCTGCCCGACACTTTCTTCATCGACTATTCCGGCCAGTCTCGGCAGGAAAAGGAGCAGGGCAACACCATCCTGATCGCCTTCACCGCGGCGGTGATCGTCATCTACCTGGTGCTGGCCGCGCAGTTCGAGAGCTTCCGCGACCCGCTGATCATCATGATGGCGGTGCCGTTGTCGATCTTCGGCGCCATCGTGCCGCTCAACATCGGCCTGGGCACGCTCAACATCTACACCCAGGTCGGACTGATCACGCTGATCGGCCTCATCACCAAGCACGGCATCCTTCTGGTGGAGTTCGCCAACCAGCAACGCGAAATCCACGGCATGCGGCGGCGCGACGCCATCATTGCCTCGGCCAAGGTACGCCTGCGGCCGATCCTGATGACGACGGCGGCGATGGCGCTCGGCGTCGTGCCGCTGATCATCTCCAGCGGCGCCGGCGCCGCAGCCCGTTACTCGATGGGCCTCGTCATCTTCACCGGCATCCTGGTCGGCACGATGTTCACG
>NZ_RZSL01000790.1:0-2246 GCF_003997355.1 Mesorhizobium sp. M1E.F.Ca.ET.041.01.1.1
CCGCCGACGGTGCCGAGCAGCGCGACATAGAGCAGCGAGATGAACAGGTCCAACTGGCCGAGCCGGCGCAGCAGCGCAAAGACGTAGATGCCGGCGGTCGAGCCGACGATGCCGCCGGCCAGAAGCACGCCGCCGAGCTTGAAGTCGAGCGTGCCGCGTTTGAAATGCGACAGCGCGCCGGAGAAGGAGGAGGCGATGACCTGGTTGGCGCCGGTGGCCACCGCGATCGCCGGCGGGATGTTGTAGAAGATCAAGAGCGGCGTGATGAGGAAGCCGCCGCCCACCCCGAACATGCCCGACAGGAAACCCACCGCCGCGCCCATCGCCAGCAGCACGAAGACGTTGACGGAAATTTCCGCGATCGGGAGATAGATGCCCACCCGTCTGTCTCGATCAGTTTGCCTGTCGGCGAATGCCGCCGTCCCCAGCAGTTTCGCACCGAAAAGCCAATTTTTTCTTGCGCCGGCGCGGCGGCGGAGTCAAACCCCGCCGCCGCGTCGAAACAAAAACCATCTCAATCAGTTAACAGGCAAATCTGTGGCAAGGCGTCGTGTATGCGACGCATCTGCCGTTATTTGTGCGCCAGCAGCGCCTTGACGAGCGGTGCGTCGATTTCCCCGGTCGGCTTCATCTTGTTGTCGGTCTGGAAGGCCATGATGGCGCTTTTGGTCTTGCCGCCCATCACGCCATCGGCTCCGCCGACCTCATAGCCGTTCTTGTTGAGGATCAGCTGGATGTTCTTCACCGCCTTCTTCATGTCGATGCTGGCGGTCGTCTGCGGCGTGCTGTCCTGCCAACTTTCCGGAACATCGGCCGAGTTGGCGGCCGCGTTGAGCGGCTTTGCCTTCCACAGTTCCGTGGCGGCGCGGGCCCGCTCGAGCTGCTCGGGTCTGAGCGCATTGGCGATCTCGTCACGCTTGGCGGCGGCGTCCTTGTCGCCGGTCTTGGCGACGAGCGCGAACCACTTGTAGGACTCCTCCAGGTTCTGCTTCATGCCGACGCCCTTGGCCGAAAGGATGCCGAGATTGAACTGGCTGTCCTTGACGCCGAGGTCCGCCGCCTCCTGGAACCAGTGCGCCGCCGATTCATTGTCGGTCACGCCGTCTGCGGCCATGGCGAACAGCACCGCCAGATTGTGCATGGCGCTGGCGTTGCCCTGTTCGGCGGCAAGCTGGTAGTGGGTCTTGGCCTTCTTGACGTCGCGCGCGACGCCGATGCCCTTCTCATAGAAATTGCCGATGCGGTATTCGGCCGGCGCGAAGCCCAGTTCGGCCGACTTCTCGTACCATTTGGCGGCCGCCGCCATGTCTTCCTTCACACCGCGCGATTCCGCATAGCGCGAGCCGATCTCGAACAGCGCCTTGGCGTCGCCGCCCGCGGCTGCGTCGTGCAGCGCCACCGGGCCGATGTCGGCCGGGATGTCGATCTTGGCGGCCGAAATTGCGGTCTGGCTGGTGGCCGGCGGGACGGTGCCCGTGGTGTCGGCGGACGTGGTTGCCGGCGTGCTGGCCGACGGCGTGCCGGTTGCCGGAGCGCTCGCCGCAGCCGGTGCGCTGGTCGTGGGCTGCGCATCCGTATCCGTGTCCATGGCCGGCGCGTTCGCGGCCGGCGTGACCGGCTCGGACGGCATGGTCGAAGCCATCGGCGCTGGCACAGGCTGGGCGGGCGCGGCAAGCGCCGTCGGGGCAGGCGCCGGCTCGGCTGGCGCCGCGGCGGCAGGCATCTCGGGACCGGACGGCTGAGCGGCGGCCTGCGGCGCCGGATCGTCCTTCAAGGGCTCGGCCTGCCTGACGGCGCGAGCCGGTGCGCTCTCGGGCTTCGCGGCGTCCGTCTCGGTCTTCGGCGCGCCAGCGGCATTGAGCGAAGCGGTTTCGACCGACTGTGTGGAGACGACCGGCGCGACGTCGTTGCTGGCGACCGGCGCCGGGTCGGAGAAGAAGGCTTTGCCGAGCTGCAGGCCGGCCAGCGCCATCATGATCGCGGCCGCAGCCATCAGGATCGGCTTGCGTCGCGCCTTGAGCAGATCGCCGATCCTCAGCGCCTTCACCGGACCGGTCATCGTCGACTGCCGCTTCAGCGCGTCGGCTTCCGCGGCGGCGGCCTGCGCCGCGCGGCGGGCGGCCGCGATAAAATCGGATTTGGCGGCGTCGGTCTCGCTGCGCCTGGCCGGCTGGTTGCCGCGCTCGTCGCGCACACGTTTCATGATGGCATTGAGGTCCGGCGCGCCCGAGCCCGGCTCCAGCGGC
>NZ_RZSL01000791.1:0-2243 GCF_003997355.1 Mesorhizobium sp. M1E.F.Ca.ET.041.01.1.1
GCGCGGGGTCGGGCATCGGGCGCGCCGGCGCCATGATCATGGCAAGCGAGGGGGCGGTCGTGGTGATCGCCGACCGGGACCGGACGGCCGGCGAAGCCACCGCGTCCGACATCCGCCAAGCCGGCGGCCGCGCCGAAGCGGTCGCCGCCGATGTAGGCAGCGACACGGCGGTCGAGGGTCTGATCGCGGGAACGCTGGACAAGCATGGCCGGATCGACATCCTGCACAGCCACGCCGGCATCCAGGTCGGCGGCACGCTGACCGAAGTGAGCACCGACGGCATGGACGCCTCGTGGCGGATCAATGTGCGGGCCCAGTTCCTCGCTGCCAAGACGGTAATGCCGGCGATGATCGCGCAGGGCGGCGGCGTCATCCTCAACACCGCTTCGAATTCCGGCGTTTTCTACGATCGCGAGATGATCGCCTACGCCACGTCGAAGCACGCCGTGGTGGCGATGACCAGGCAGATGTCGCTCGACTACGCCAAGCACAATGTGCGCATCAACGCGCTCTGCCCGGGCTGGGTCGACACGCCGTTCAACGAGCCGTTCATCGCCCAGATGGGCGGGCGCGATGCGATCGAAAACTATGTCCGCACCAAGATCCCGATGGGGCGCTGGGCGAGCGCGCAGGAGATCGCCGAAGCGATCCTGTTCCTCGTCTCCGACCGCTCGTCCTTCATGACCGGCCAGGCGCTGGTCGTGGACGGTGGCGAGAGCATCGGCTGAGGCGCCGGCCCGGAAGTGCGATGAGCCTGTTCGGCGAAGCGTGCTTGCGCCGGAAGCAACGATCGGTCAAACCATAGGTCAGGTTCCTAGACGAGGCTTGCCGTACAAGTGGCAAAAAGGCTCTCCCGCTCTCGGCCGTTTTCAATTCCGGCCGCAAGAAACCGCGCTTCGGCGGGATATCACTGATCATGCGCTGCTGCCGGCACGAGAATTTGCAACGCGCGGAGGAGACCAAGGTCGGCTCGCATGTCGTTCGTGATGGTTGGACCGAAGGGGTAGCGAGGACGCTCAATCCGGCCTCCGGGCCGGCCATCAGGCGGGCGTCCTTCGGATAGCGCAGCTTACATAAACATCTGCCCGGAACGGACGTGCCCGCCGAAGCGATCTCTCCTTCGTACGGACATGACCGATGCTTGATAAACAGGACTTTTCACCCTCCAGCAGCGCCGATCCGCAAAGCTGGCTGACAACGCATGGGATAAACGAGGTCGAATGCCTCGTGCCCGACGTCAACGGCGTGCTGCGCGGCAAGGCCTTGCCGGCGGCCAAGTTCCTCAAGTCGCTCGAGGACCGGGCGCTTTGCCTGCCGAGCAGTGCCTTCCTGGTCGCCATCGACGGCCGCTATTCCGGCTCCATCGATGAGGGCTTTGCCTATCAGGACCCCGACATGCGCATGGTGCCGGACCTGTCGACGCTTTGCCATGCGCCGGGCGCCGGCGCCGGCAAGGCCTATGTCTTTGCCGACACATTCCACATGGACGACCGGCCATGGATGGCCTCGCCGCGCCATGTGCTGCGGGCCGTGCTCGATCTCTACCGTCGGCGCGGCTGGCGCGCGGTGATGGCGCCGGAGCTGGAATTCTATCTCACGGCGCCAAACCCCGATCCGGACCGGCCGCTGACCGCGCCGGTTGGGCGCAACGGCCGTCCGGAAAACGTGCAGCATCCTTACGACATGCAGGCGCTGGAGGAGTTCGAGCCGGTTATCCAACGCATCTATGCGCATTCGGCGGCGGCTGGGTTGCCGCTCGACACGCTGATCCATGAATCCGGCACGGCGCAGTTGGAAATCAACTTCCTGCATGGCGATCCGCTGGCGCTGGCCGACAAGGCGCTGCTGTTCAAACGTATTGCGCGGCAGGCGGCGCAGGCGAACGGCATGCACGCCACCTTCATGGCGAAACCGATCGCGGCGCAGGCCGGCAGCTCGATGCACCTGCATATGTCGATCGTCGACGAGAGCGGCGAGCCCTTGTTCGCCGGCAAAGACGGCGAGGACAGCGAGATGTTCGCGCACTTCATCGGCGGCCTGCAGAAATACATCCCGGAGGTGATGCCGCTGTTCGCGCCCAACGTGAACTCGTATCGCCGCATCCGGCCCGGGCACAGCGCGCCGGCCAATATCGAATGGTCGCACGACAACCGTTCCTGCGGCCTGCGCGTGCCGATGGGCGGGCGCGCGGCGCGGCGGGTGGAGAACCGGCTTCCCGGCGCCGACGCCAATCCGTATCTGGC
>NZ_RZSL01000792.1:0-2241 GCF_003997355.1 Mesorhizobium sp. M1E.F.Ca.ET.041.01.1.1
CACGTAATTATGATTTTGCGAGTGCCGAATGGCGCTATTGGCATAAAATTAGACCCTGTGTTGCTGACGCCCGACGGTAAGACCGAATTCCGAGACAGCGCCACCGCTGTTGAGTTATGACAATCAACTAGTCGTTATGCGGGCGAGGGCATGAAGATTAAATTAGACCGCACCATCTGAAGCGGAGGTAGTCCGCTATATGCGGCCGTCGTTAGGCCCTCACAGCGTACAGTCGGATGGTCTCGCGTCAAAATGAACGATGAGGATCTCCAGACGTTTGGCGGCGGACCCAAAATGGCCGGCGAGGTTTGTTTCGTCAGCGTTTCAATGGCGGGAGATGCACTCGCAACCCTGATCTATCCGGATCGCCGTGGATAACTGACTGTGCCCCATTGCGTTCCAGTTTCCTGGATATCCTGCGGTGCTCGCATAAAGGCCTCGGAACGTTTCTCCGGCCGAAGCCCAAGCCGGGCACTTTACACACCGTCCATCAGTATAGCCACCGTAAGTCTGACGCCCAAGGAGCGGTCCGCCAAAATTTGCAGGACAATGACAAATCATTGCCTGAGCAACTCTGCGCTTCCGGCCGTTTTCCTGCGAGAGGAGGTGAGAACAGAGTGCAATTGCGCCCAAAATAGCCGCTGATCCAGACCGTCCAACACGCGAAGCATCCGTTTGCTTTTCCGCAGCAACTTGCGTCAGTCTTTCACGGTCCTGGCCATTTCTTCGGTGCGATCACGGGCGTCGAGCCAACCTCGATGCCTTGACGTCGGTCGTCACAAATCCCGCAAGACTTCCCCGCTTCCTTGGCACCTACTCCCGTTTGACAACGAGCCAAAATCGAGTATTTTGTTATAACAACCTAACGGAGTTCGAGCTGTGGATACTCTTGAACAAATCGCGTCGGCGAAGGAATTCGAGGAAGTCCGGACCCCGCCGGAAATGGCCGGCTTCGGACGTCGCTGGATCCCGCCTTCCGAATATGCCTCGGGCCATGAAGACTGTTTTCAGATAGAACTAAGCCTTCTACTGACGACCAAGCACTTCAGGATGCGCGAAGAATGCCTCGAAAATCATCGGGGCACCGACCGCTTCGTATTTCTCTATCACTTGGACGGGCGCCGAACCATCTCCCCGTCCAACGGCGAAGCACTTGAGCTGCAGAAGCCCACGTTCGTCGCCTACTTCCATCCCAAAGGCGTCGACGCGATAAGTCAATGGTCCGCAAGCCAGTCGGAGACGGCGCTGGCTCTCGGCTTCGACCCGCAGGATCCGCCACGCGTGGTGGCCGAGTTTTCTGAACAGCTGACGGTCCTTCAGGACCTGTTGCGCCATCCCGGCGGCCGATTTACCTGGATCGAGCTTCCGCTGTGTTCGGAAATGGAGAAGATTGCAAGGTCGGTCATATTTCGCAGCATAAGTCAACGTTTTGTGCACCATTATGTCTCCGCAAAGGCCAACGAATTACTTTGCATTACTTTGGATAATATGATTTCACTCGGCTGTATAAAGTCCGGCGCCGCACTGAGCATGAGTGAGAAGTTGGATCACATCAAAAACGTTCTGGACGGCGATTTGCAGAACAAACTGTCGATATGTAAGCTCGCGGAAGAACTCAACATCCCAAGCCGTTGCTTCAACAAGGCATTCGCGGATCGGTACGGCATCAACGCCCACGATTACCGGACTATGGTGCGCTTATCAAAGGCTGTCGACCTGCTTGCAAATACCGAAATGCCGCTGAAGATGATCGCCTACGAAATCGGCTACGGCCACGCTTCCAACTTCTGCCTGGCGTTTAAAAAGCACTACGGCTACACGCCGAAGGAAATTAGAAGTGGCGGCCTATTGCAGCATGCTGCCGAGTGATCGATTACTGAATTGCGCCGTCATAATCGCAAATAATTGGCAGGTTCGGGCGCCCGGTGGGCTCCGCGCTACCGATAGCATAATCAATCACCACCGTAAAATGAACTATTCCGAATTTCCCTGACCCGCTAAAGCTAGGTTTGCGCTCGCGCATGAACACTCAACCCCGCGTGGCGACGGGAGGAGCCGCCCATGACCGAACCAACACTCGCAGCCGTCTGCGACATCTTGTTCGCGGCGGTTATTTGATCATTATGGACACTCGGCGTTCCGTATATGCCTGCGGTGCTGTGGCGATTGGCGGTAACGCAATCGGAGCGGCGGGCGATGATGCCGATATCGTAGCGAGTTTCCGGCCGCGCCGGGTTATTG
>NZ_RZSL01000793.1:0-2237 GCF_003997355.1 Mesorhizobium sp. M1E.F.Ca.ET.041.01.1.1
GTAGGCGCGCGGACGGCCGGTGACTTCGCAGCGGTTGCGGATGCGGATCTTGGCCGAGTTGCGCGGCAGAGCCGAAAGCTTCAACTGGGCGCGGAAACGCTCTTCCATCGGCTTGGACTGATCCATGACGATTTCCTTGAGCGCCTTGCGCTTGGCGGCGTACTGACCGGCAAGCTTGCGGCGCCGGTTGTTCTTCTCGACTGAGCTGGTCTTTGCCATTTCAGATTTTTCCTTTTTCGCTGCCGTTACTGGCGGAAGGGGAAGTTGAAGGCCTTGAGCAGCGCTCTCGCCTCGTCGTCCGTCTTCGCCGTCGTACAAACGATGACGTCCATGCCCCAGACCTGATCAACCTTGTCGTAATTGATCTCCGGGAACACGATGTGTTCCTTGATGCCCATGGCGTAGTTGCCACGGCCGTCAAAGCTCTTCGGGTTCAGCCCGCGGAAGTCGCGGACGCGCGGCAGCGCAATGTTCACGAGGCGGTCGAGGAACTCGTACATGCGTTCCTTGCGTAGCGTGACCTTGGCGCCGATCGGCATGTTCTCGCGCACCTTGAAGCCCGCGATCGAGTTGCGGGCGCGGGTGACGACGGCCTTCTGGCCGGCGATCAGCGCGAGATCCTCGGCCGCGACCGAGGGCTTCTTGGAATCGCCGGTCGCCTCGCCGACGCCCATGTTCAGCACGATCTTGTCCAGGCGCGGAACCTGCATGTCGTTGTCGTAGCCGAACTGCTCCTGCAGCGCCTTGCGGATGGTCTCGTTGTAGACCTTCTTGAGGCGCGGCTCGTTCTTGGCAGCCGCCTGCTTGGTTTCAGCCTTAGCCATTGATGACTTCTCCCGAACGCTTGGCGACGCGCACCTTCTTGCCGTCCTTCTGGATGGCGAAGCCGACGCGGGTCGGCTTACCGTCCTTGGGGTCGGCCAGCGCGATGTTCGACAGGTGGATCGGCGCTTCCTTGGTGATGATCCCGCCCTCTTGGGACTGGGTCTGCCTCTGATGACGGCGAATGAGGTTCACGCCGCGCACGAGCGCGGTGTCTTCCTTCGGCTGCACCGACAGGACTTCGCCCGAACGGCCCTTGTCCTTGCCGGCAAGCACGACGACCTTGTCGCCTTTTCTGATCTTTTGCATTGGTCCGGCTCCTTACAGCACTTCAGGCGCGAGCGAGATGATCTTCATGTGGTTCTTGGCGCGAAGCTCGCGCGGAACCGGCCCGAAGATACGCGTGCCGATCGGTTCTTTCTTGTTGTCGACGAGAACGGCCGCGTTCTTGTCGAAACGGATCACGCTGCCGTCCGGACGGCGGATGTCCTTGGCCGTGCGAACCACGACCGCCTTCATCACATCGCCCTTCTTAACGCGGCCGCGCGGGATGGCTTCCTTGATCGACACCACGATGATGTCGCCGACGGAGGCATACTTCCGCTTCGAGCCGCCCAGCACCTTGATGCACATGACACGACGGGCGCCGGAATTGTCCGCGACGTCGAGGTTTGTTTGCATCTGAATCATGACTGGCCGCCTTCTTCTTTTCTAACGGGACGGGTTCGACACCCCTCCCCGGTCTGTCCAAAATTCGTTTCGTTCGCCCGGATCAAGCCTGATCCGAAGTGACGACGATCCAGCGCTTGTCCTTGGAAATCGGCTTCGATTCCTGGATGAACACCTGGTCGCCGACCTTGTGGGCGTTGTTCTCGTCGTGCGCCTTGTACTTCTTGGTCATGCGCACGGTCTTCTTCATCACGGGATGCGTGAAGCGCCGTTCGACCTTGACGACGACCGTCTTCTCGTTCTTGTCGCTGACGACGGTGCCCTGCAGAATGCGCTTTGGCATGGTCTTAACCCTTCTTGGCCGCGGCTTTTTCAGCGGCGATGGTCTTGATGCGCGCGATGTCCCTGCGGACCTGCTTCACGCGCGCGGTCTTCTCAAGCTGACCGGTGGCCTTCTGGAAGCGCAGGTTGAACTGCTCCTTCTTCAGGCTGGCCAGGTCGTCGGTCAGCTGATCCTGGGTCTTGGTCCGGATGTCTTCGGCTTTCATGATCGCCTGTCCTTATTCTGCGATGCGCTGCACGAAGCGCGTCTTGACCGAGAGCTTGGCGGCGCCGAGGCGCAGCGCTTCACGCGCGGTCTCCTCGCTGACGCCGTCGACTATTGGGCGGCGCCCTTGCCCTTACCCATGCGCACTTCGGTCGGCTTCGATGTGACCGGCAGATCCGGGAAAACCCGGATCCAGACG
>NZ_RZSL01000794.1:0-2234 GCF_003997355.1 Mesorhizobium sp. M1E.F.Ca.ET.041.01.1.1
GAGGAGGCTCGACCGCTTGGCTCGGCATATTCCAGGGATGAGCGGCCTGCGGTTTTTCAGCCGGGTGTTCGCCACGACCGGCCGGATCGGCGCCGTTGGCCGAGGCAGGCGCCGCAGCCGGCCCGAACCCGACATCGTCATCGAAGTCGGCCGGTTTGGGCGCCGGCTCCGCCGCCCTGTCGCGGGACGGCATCTCGTCGAAACCGAACGGATCCGACCGGCCGGGCGCCTCGGCATCGCTGGATTCCGGCGTCGCCACCGGATCGAGGCTGAACGGGTCGTCGAAGGCAGGCGAACTGCGCCGGTTCGAAGCACGATCATAAGCGCCGGGCGCAGGCTGTTCGAACGGGTCTGGCAGATCGGCCGGACGCGGCCGCCGCGGCTCTTCCTCGACCTTGGCCGAAAAGAAATCGTCGCCGCCGATGCTGGGTGAAGGCCGCGGCTGCGGTGGCGCCCATGCGGGGGTGGACTGGTTGGCGACCCGACCGACCGACGTCTGGCTCGCGTTTGGCTGAACCTCGACATACAGAACGTAGTCGCCCAACCTCAGCCGCATGCCGCTCTGCAGCCGCGTCGACCTGCCGGTGCCGAGCGGGCTGTCGGAATCGTCGATGAACAGCCCGCTGCTCGAGGTGTCGGTCACGAAGTAGCCGTCGCGGCCGCCGCTGATCTTGCAATGCGCGCGCGAGACGAACATGTCGGGGTCGTCGATCTGCCAGCCAGCATCGGCGCTGCGGCCGATCACCAGTTCGCCTTCGTCCAGCCGGGTCTGTCTCACCACCTGGGAGCGTGGGCCCTGTTCGAGCGTCAGCAGCAGGCTCATCAGGCCACCTCCGCCATTTCCGGCCGCCAGCCGACGATGGTGCGCAGCTTGAAATCGTCGGCGTCGCCCCTCTCGGCGGGGCGCGCAAGCCAGGAGGTTCGGCCGAGCTGGACGGTTCCGATACGGGGCGGCGGCACGGCGTCGCGCGCAAGCACAATGCGTAAATCGACATCCAGCGCTTCCCCGATCATGTCGCGGACCGCTTTCTTGAAGACGGCGAGGCGCCGTTCGCCGGGCAGGAATGACTTGAAGTCGTCGAGGCTGAGCGGGCCGACGCGCAATTCGATCCGGCTCTGGCGGCTGAAAACGCGCGGGCCGATCGTGGCTCCGCGGCCGAGCGCCGCATAGGCCTTGCCAACGCGGCTCTGCAGCGCCGCCGGTATGGTGATCCAGGCGGCGACGAATTCCTTGATCTGAACCGGCACCTTGAAGGCCGTGGCGAGGAACAGCGTCAGCCGCTCCGCGCCGTCGACCTGGTTGGCGAGCGATCCCGCCTGGCGCAGCCGAACCGTGTCGAGCTCAGGATCTTGGGTGCCCGGAAGCCCGATCCCCGCCATGGCTTCGAGCATGGCGCGGACGCGTCCGCCGACCGAACGTTCGACCTGGACCGCTGGATGCGCGTCCGCCCAGGCCCGATAGTAGAGCGCTATCATCCGGTGTTGGAGGATGTTGACGAAATCGACGAAGGTCGTGTCGCTGGTCTGCTCCGCGTCGGCGCCGGTGAACCAGCGTTGCGACAGCCGGTCGAGCACCCAGCGCGTCAGATGCAGCGGCAGGGGTCCTTCAGGCCCGAGCAGACCGAGATTGGCGACGGTCACCCGCGCCGGCGCCTTTTCGCCAGCCTCCTGGAATTTGACCACGTCCCTGGCTGAAAAGCTCAGGCGCACATGCTGGCCGAGCCGGGCCGGCTCGCGATTGGCCTGGCCGGAATAGCCGAACAGCCCGCCTTTCTGCTCCAGCCGGCGCAGCAGCTCGAAGAAGTCGAAGCCCTCCGACAGCGCCTCGGTCCCGCTCGGGCCCGTTGCGTTGGGAGCGGACCTGCCTAGATCAGGTAGCGATTGCCGGGCGTCATCGGCCATGGCACATCCTCCTGCTTCTGCAACAGCCGCGTGCGCGTCCGCACGAAGCCGTTTATTCCGGCGTGGCGGGCAAACAGCCGCGCAAGCAGGGCCGAAAGCAGCAGCGTGCTTTGCCCCGCCAGCACCGACTGGTCGACATGCAGCGTCACCTCCGTGCCCCGTCCGAAGCACATCGGCCCGTCGATCTTGAGCCGCTCGATGACCGGGCGCGAGTCGATGCGGGTGATCGAATGCACGTTGCGGGCAAGGCTCGGATCGCCGCGGTCGGCATAAAGATCGAGCAGCGCATGCAAAGGGTCAACCCCGCGGCCTTCCTTGGCGAGGCTCAGGAA
>NZ_RZSL01000795.1:0-2229 GCF_003997355.1 Mesorhizobium sp. M1E.F.Ca.ET.041.01.1.1
CTTGATATCCCGACGGGAGACATCACCGAGGAAGCGGCGCTCGACGAACGCGGCTGCGCCGCTACCATGGCCTTCGGCATGGAAGCCGTCGCCGGCGGCGCCGACCTTCTTTGCCTGGGTGATCTCGGCGTCGGCAACTCCACGATCGCAGCCGCCTTGTGCGCGGCGCTGTTCGGAGAAGAGGGCGCCGACTGGGTCGGGTCGGGATCGGGCGCGGATGCGGCAATGATCGCGCGCAAGGCGAAAGCCGTCGATCGGGCGCTGGCCTTTCACGGCGCCGACCTCGGCGATCCGCTCGAAGCCTTGCGCCGGGTCGGCGGCCGCGAGTTCGCGGCGATCGCCGGCGCCATTCTTGCCGCCCGCATGCAGAAGATCCCGGTACTGCTCGACGGGTTCGTGGCAACGGCTGCCGCCGCGGTTCTGCACAGGGTCAATCCCGCCGCGCTCGACCATTGCCTGCTCGCCAGCCTGTCGCCCGAGCCCGGGCATGCCAAGGTCGCTGATCGGCTTGGGCTCAGGCCACTCCTCGATCTTGGCCTCAATCACGGCGAAGGGGTCGGAGCAGGGCTGGCGGCCGGCCTCGTCAAGGCAGCAGCGCTCACCAGTTCCGGTATGGCAGCAGCGGTTCGGCTCTAGCGCCTGCGCGCCGCAACCTCCTTGGTCGGCAATGCCGGCAATTCCTCCATCACCCGGCTCAGCGGGAAAATGGCGATCGCCTCGGTGCCTTCGCGCAGCTTGGAGTGAAGCTCGAACTCGCCGCCATGCATGTCAAGCAGCCCCTGCACGATCGGCAGACCGAGGCCGGTTCCCTGTTCGGCGCTCTTGATGGCGATCGAGCCCTGGCCGAAGGCGGAAAGCACCACCGGAATTTCCTCGTCCGGAATGCCCGGGCCGTTGTCCTTGACCGAGATGTACTGGCCACCGCCCGCCGTCCAGCCGACACGGACACGGACCTCGCCTCCCGACGGGGTGAACTTGATCGCATTGGACAACAGGTTGAGCGTGATCTGCCGGATTGCCCGCTCGTCGCCAAACAGCCGCGGCAGGGTGGTCTCGAACTCCTGGATGACGCGAATGTCCTTGTTGCGGGCCCGAAGCTCCATCATGTGGCAGCAGTCCTCGACGATCGTCACCAGCGCCACCGGCTCCTCGTTGAGCTGGTAGCGGCCGGCCTCGATGCGCGACAGGTCGAGGATCTCGTTGATCAGGTCGAGCAGATGCTGTCCGGATTCATGCACATCGTGCGCGTAGTCGCGATAGGTCGGGTTGTTCATCGGCCCGAGCACTTCATTGGCCATCACTTCGGAGAAGCCGAGGATGGCGTTGAGCGGCGTCCTGAGCTCGTGGCTCATCGAGGCGAGAAAGCGCGACTTCGCAAGATTGGCGTCCTCGGCGCGCCGCCGTGCCTCGTCGGACATCGATTTCGCCGTCTCCACCTCGGCGATCAGCGCATCCTTTTCGGAGCGGAAGGAGAGCACCATCCACGAGGCCTGGTTGAGATGGCGCGCGACATAGCCGAAGAAGGGCAGGGCGGCGACCAGGAGCGCCGCCATGATCCCCTCGATCGGCATCCACAAGCGTATAACCGTATAGACATAGACCGCCACGGGAACCGCGAAGGTCGCGAGCAGTGCGCCGCCCAGCGACGACGCCATGACAGCAGTCGTCCCCATGGCGACCAGAAGCACCATGGCCTTGACGACGTGGAACTGGTCGACCTGGCACGTGTCGCAGCCGAGCCAGGCGAACCAGGCCCAACCGAGGCCGCACAGCGAATGGGCGATCAGGAAATCGCGGCGCGTTTGCATCGGGTCGAGCTCGGACGCTTCCGTGCGCTCGACGCGCCGCGCCATGAAAGCGACGATGGTGTAGCAGAGCAGGGTGAAGAGAGCCCAAACGGCAACCTGGTTGCCCAGGCCGGCAAAGCGGGCGATAGCCGCCACGGTAAGCACGAGCAGCGGTATGGCGATCGCGCTGACCATCATGGCGCGCGCATGCAGCTTCAGCAGTTCGCGGTCGAAGTCGAGGCTGCCGGCCTGCTGGGAAAGACGGTCACGAGTCCTGCGCACCGCGCGCGCCACATCGCTGTTGCGATGCGGTTTCCTGCGGTCCACAATGAATTTGTCCGCTGTGTCCGAGCGTAGCAGAGGCATGCAAGTTCAATTTCCGCGCGCAGCGATTTTCAAGTTCGTTAAGCTACGTTCGAATGATTAAGAGACTGTTTGCCAT
>NZ_RZSL01000796.1:0-2228 GCF_003997355.1 Mesorhizobium sp. M1E.F.Ca.ET.041.01.1.1
GCCCTATGATACGTACCTCGCCGGACTGGCCGCTCGAGCTGAAGCCGTAATATTCGTCGAGATCGCCCGGCCGGATTTCGCTGGTCGCCTCCTTGGCATGGGCCGGCTTGGTGAAGCCGGCAACGCCAACGGCTCCGCCGCCGGCCGCGCTCGCCAAACCGGCCAGAATGGCGGCCTTGCCGCTTCCGGTCAGAAGCGTGCGGCGGCTTACTCCAGCTTCCTCCGGCCTATCGTCGTCTTTCATTGGTTCTCTCCTTCAGTTGACACGGCCTGGCTGGCCGCAGGCTTCCGTTCCACGGATGGCTCGCGGCCGTTGACGGTCACCAGGACCCTCGGCTTGCGCTTGGGCTCGGGCACCATCGACGGCGACTGCAGGGCCAGGAACTTCTCACGCTTGATGCGCTTCTGGATCACCACCGGACAGCGCTGGTCGTCGTGGTAGAGCACCTGGCAGTTGAGGCATTGGATGCATTCGTTGGGATTGATCGCTCCCTCCGGATGGATCGCCTGGACAGGACAATCATTGGAGCAGCGCTGGCAGGGCGAGCCGCATTCCTTGTAGCGCTTCAGCCAGTCGAACATGCGCATACGGGCCGGGACAGCCAGCGCGCCGCCGAGCGGGCAGAGGTAGCGGCAGTAGAAGCGCTCGATGAAGAGGCCGGGTGCAAGGCAGCCGACGGCGAACACCACGAACCACCACTCGCGCGCGAAATGCAGGATGATCGCGGTCTTGAAGGGCTCCACTTCGGCTGCTTCCTCGGCAAGCCCGAGCGAGCCTAAGGACAGGCCGAAAAGCGCGAGGAAGATGATGTACTTGAACGGCCACAGGCGCTGATTGAGCCAGAACGGCACGCGGATCTGCGGAATGCGCGCCCAGCGCGCCAGCCGGTTCGTCCATTCCTGCAGCGCGCCGAACGGGCAAAGCCAGCCGCAATAGGCGCCGCGCCCCCAGAACAGCAGCGCGGCCGCGACCGCCGACCACAGGATGAAGATCAGCGGGTCGCGCAGGAAATAGTCCCAGCGAAAGTCGCCGCGCAGCGAGTTGAAGAATGTGAGGATGTTCACGACCGACAGCTGCGCGTGCTCGTACCAGCCGAGCCACAAAAGCGTGAAGGCGAGGTAGCCCAGCCGGATGCGCTCATAGGCGCGCGGCCATTTCACGAGGATATCCTGGAAGAAGAAGATGCCGGTGAGCACGCCGATCGCGACGAGCATGATGGCGATGTCGAACATGCGCGCCTGCCACATCCGTTGCCAGAGCGGCGGCTCGTCGTCCGCCGCCGCCACCGGTTGCACGGCAGCCGACGCCGGCGCGGCCGCCGCCGGCGAGACGGGCGCGGTCAGGAACTTGTCGGGGGTCGAGTAATCGAGCCCGGTGGTGACGAACGCCTTGTCGAGCGCCCCGGTCGCCCGCTGCACGAGGAGTTGGAATCGCCATGGCGCGCCAGGGTCGAGTTTCGCACCGTCGGGCGTGACGAAGACGCCGATCTCGGGAAAGTCAGGCGCGCCGTCGGCGGCCACGGCGCCGATCCGGCGATAGTTGCGATCGCGGAAGCGTATGCTGGCCTCGCTCTGGATCAGCTCGATGCGATCGAAGATGCCGCCGCGCACATAGCCGGAGCCGCGAAAGGAGTACGGCCCGTCGCCAGCGACCAGGATCGCCTGCTGGCCGGGCTTCAGATCCTGGCGAAGGCGATCATATTCGGCATCGCCGAGCAGCGATCGGCCGACCGTCGGCACGCTTGCCAGCGCAACATAGACGTCGACGAAGGAGGCATTCGGATCTCCTTGCTGCGGGCGGGCGATCGCCGCGGCATTGCCTGTCCGCTGGAACAGGTCGTCGAGCTCCTTGTTGGCGATCGCAAGCCTGCGCACCGATCCGTCGCCGAGCAAGGCTTGCCAGGTTTCGACGGTGCTTCTGGTCTGATCGATGCCGCGGGCCGGCTGAGCAGCGACGTCGGCAACCCCCTTGCCCAGGCCGCGCGACCGGGCGATCTTGAGCGCCGACTGCGTCATGCTGTCGGCGATGACCATCATCGTGACCGTGGCGCCGCTGACGATGTCGACCGGCATGCGGCTCTCCTCGCCCGGATCGAGGACACGCCGGCCGACGAACCCGTCGATATAATGCTCGATCTTGGCTTGAGGGATGCCGACCAGAACGATCGGTTCGTGATGCTCGACAAGCTTTGCGCCGGTGATCTTGCCGTCAAGGTCGACGCCGACAA
>NZ_RZSL01000797.1:0-2226 GCF_003997355.1 Mesorhizobium sp. M1E.F.Ca.ET.041.01.1.1
GTCTTGGCGCTCCTTCGTGCAAAATCCGCCACCCCTTCGACAAGCCCCTGATGTGAACCGCTGCCCGCTTTAGACAGCGTGGCCAACCGATGACGGGAACAAAAAAAACAGCAGTTATATGGTGGGCGATGACGGGCTCGAACCGCCGACATCTTCGGTGTAAACGAAGCGCTCTACCAACTGAGCTAATCGCCCGCTCCGGGCCGGACCTTTAAGCAGTTAGGGCTCTGTTCGCAAGGCCCAATGAACAGCCGGCGCACCCGCTGTCAGGCGGATTTCCCCAATGCCGGCGCACTTGTCAAAAAACCTTCCGCTGATTGCTGATATGCTCACATGCCGCGCTTGACACCCGCAAACGAACCCCTTATCCAGCGGCCCAACGACGAACACGCCTTACACGTGCTCGTCAGTGCGCGGGTGTAGCTCAGTCGGTTAGAGTGCCGGCCTGTCACGCCGGAGGTCGCGGGTTCGAGCCCCGTCACTCGCGCCAGTCTTTTCAAGGGTTTAGGCTCTACGCTCCAAAGAAGTTTCAACTGCCGACCCTGGATGCGCAAGCTCTGCCAGCGCTCGTTCCGCTCCGCCGCGATCGCGTATGCCTGAGGCCCGTCTGGTCCACACCGCACGATCGAGAGGCCAAGAGCCTTCGCTATTGTCGTCGTATTGCGCTCAGCCGAGTTCTTGGGCGAGCCCGATGAGAAGCCCTTCAGGCCCGCGGATGTAGCAGAGCCGGTACGCGTCTTTATACTGGACTACTTCGCCTACGAGCTGCGCGCCGCGATGGCGGAGCTTTTCAAGCGTCTCGTCGATGTCGTCCACGGCGAACATGACGCGCAGGTAGCCTAGAGCGTTCACCGGGGCGTTGCGGTGATCCGCGACGACAGGCGGCGTGAGGAAGCGGGATAGCTCGAGCCGGCCGTGGCCGTCCGGCGTGCGCATCATGGCAATCTCGACGCGCTGATCGCCCAATCCAGTGACACGTCCGGCCCATTCTCCTTCGATCGTGGCCCGCCCTTCGAGCTCAAGGCCGAGCTCGCGAAAGAAATCAATCGTCCCTTCGAGGTCATCGACGACGATTCCTACGTTGTCCATCCGTTTGAGTGCCATGTGTCCAGGCTACAAGGTGCCGTCCAGGCCGTAAACTCATAAGCGCCGGGGCGCCCTTGAAATGGCCGGCGTCGAGTTCATCTCAGAGAACGGCGGCGGCGCCGGCATGAGGTTGAGAAAGGCTGGATCGTCAAGCGCTTCTCACCGGCAGCCACCTGAAGGAGGGCACTGCTCACGCCGGCGGCCATTTATGAAGCGCGTGTCTTCGTCAGCCGTTCGGATAGTAGCCGCCGTCGGCACCGTCACCCATATAGGTGCCTTGCCCGGTGGCATTCTGAAGCCGCTGATCCAGGGCATTGATCTCCCCCAGCGCCGAACGGTCTCCGGAAGTCAGCGCGGTACGCTGGATGGTATCCGCCTGCTGCATCAGATCACGGGCCTGATCCTGCGTGATCTTGCCGGCTTGCCTTGCTTCCCGGATACCCTGCCTCACGTTCAGCAACTGATCCAACGCCGCTTTCGCTTTCGGATCCGCCGGCACCGATGCCGTGGTCATGGTGTCGACCCTGTGGTGACGGTGCACCGCATAGGCGCTCGAAAGCGGTATGGCCGCGAAGACCGATGCGACCGCGATGATTTTTGGCATGAAATAGCGCATGACGGCATCTCCCTATGATGGAGGGAGCGGTAAAGCCGCTTCCCCAAAACGGGCCGTCTGGTCGCGTCGTGTCGCGATGCAGCCACTCACCGCCGGCGGTTCTCGGCCCGGGGACGAGATATAGAGGCCACCCCGGAGTTGAAACGCAGGTGGCACGCAAACGTTATCCGATGTGATCGAGCGTTGAATGGTGGCTGCACATATGCTCGCGCCTGTGCTCCACGTTCCCCTTGAACTGCCTCAAGAAAAGATGGCTGCCGGTGGGCCATAGCTGTCGTCGTCTTTTCAGGATGCGCCCTTGCTTACTTTCCCCTTCTCCGAAGCGAATCCCATTCAATATCCCGGCCCTCCTCCGAAAAGTTCGGACGTGGTGATTGTCGGCGGCGGCATTATCGGCGTGACGACAGCTCTTTTTCTTGCGCGGCGGAACATCTCCGTGACGCTGGTGGAAAAGGGGCGGATCGCGGCCGAGCAGTCCTGCCGCAATTGGGGATGGATCCGCAAGCAGGGACGCGATGCGGATG
>NZ_RZSL01000798.1:0-2226 GCF_003997355.1 Mesorhizobium sp. M1E.F.Ca.ET.041.01.1.1
GAATATAAGAAGGGAACCAAGATGAAGCGCTTCGTGAAAATTGCTGCTTCGCTGGCGGCGCTTGTGCTTTCGGCAACGGGCACAGCGTGGGCCGAGCCGGCCAAAGGCGGTGTTATCGACGTGGCCACGATCGGCGAGCCGCCGACACTCGATCCGATGGCGTCCACGGCCGACCTCGTCGGCATCGTCACCCAGCACATCTACGAGACGCTTTACACCTTCGATAAGGACTGGGGCATCACCCCGCTTCTCGCCGCCGACATGCCGCAGATTTCGCCCGATGGCCTCGTCTACACGATCAAGCTGAGGACCGGCGTGAAGTTCCACGACGGCAGCGACATGAATTCCGCCGACGTCGTGGCATCGTTGCAGCGCTGGATGAAGATCGCCACCCGCGGCAAGCAGGCCGCCGAGGTGATCGCCTCGGTCGAGCCGGTCGACGACAACACGGTCAAGATCACGCTCAAGAAGCCCTTCGCGCCGCTGCTCGCGCTTTTGTCGCTGAACAATGCCGCGGCCATCATCATTCCTTCCGAGAATGCCAAGCAGGATCCGCTGACCAGCTTCGTCGGCACCGGTCCCTATATGCTGAAGGACCGCAAGCCCGATCAGTTCATCCAGCTTGCCCGTTTCGACGGCTATAAATCGCGCGACGGCGAGCCGAACGGCTATGGCGGCGCCAGAAAACAGTATCTCGACGAAATCCGTTTCGTGCCGGTTCCCGACGCCAACACCCGCGTGGAAGGAGCGGTCGCCGGCCAGTTCGCCTACGTCGATTCGCTTCCCGTGGAATCCTTCGACAAGGTCTCCGGCGGCAAGACCGCGCCGGTCATGCTGAAACCGTTCGGCTGGCCGGTTTTCGTGCTGAATACCAAACATGGGCCGAACAGCGACATCCGCATCCGCAAGGCGATCCAGGCAGCGCTTGCGCCCAACGACATGCTGCTCGCCGCCTTCGGCTCCAAGGATTTCTTCGCCGCCGACGGCGCGCTCTATCCGGAAGGCTATGCCTGGCATACCGATGCCGGGACCGAAGCCTACAAACCCGACGGCGACACCGAAGCCGCGGCAACCCTGCTGAAGGAAGCCGGCTATGACGGCAAGCCGCTGCGCATCCTCACCAGCCGCCAGTACGAGTTCCACTACAAGATGGCGCAGGTCGCGGCGGAATATCTCAAGGCCGCCGGCTTCCAGGTCCAGCTCGACGTCGTCGAGTGGGCGACGCTGACCAAGAACCGCACCGATCCGGCGCTTTGGGACATCTACATCACCCACAGCCCGTTCCTGCCCGAGCCGTCGCTGACCGGCATCATGTCGGACTCTTCGCCCGGATGGTGGGTCTCGGACCGCAAGCACAAGGTGCTCGACGCCTTCAATGCCGAGCCCGATCCAGCCAAGCGCGTCCAACTGTTCGCGGATGTCCAGAAGGCGGTGCTCGACGAGGTTCCGGCGGTCAAGATCGGCGACTTCAACGCCTTGGCCGCTCAGGCGCCGACGCTCAAGGGCGTGACGCCGGCGCCATGGCCGTATTTCTGGAACGCCTATCTCGAAGGCAAGTAGGTTCCTCCCGCCTGTCCCGTGCGCAACCGGGGCAGGCAAACAGGGTGCCGGCCAGTCACGGCCGGCACCTTAGGACATTTCGATGGACCACCGAAGATAGGCTGAACGCCGATGCTGCGCTCGATCCTCAACAGGCTTCTTGGCATGATCGTCGTGATGGCGCTGGTCGTCACCATCGTCTTCGTCATCGTGCGGGTGACGCCCGGCGATCCGGCCGCCGTGATGCTCGGCCCGGATGCTTCCGCCGCCGATATCGCCGCGCTGCGCTCCAGGCTCGGCCTCGATGGCTCGATCCCGGAGCAATTCGGGCGTTACGTCCTCGGTCTCGTCCAGGGCGATTTCGGCCAGTCGATCTTCCTCAACGAGCCGGTCACGACGGCGCTCGCCCAGCGCGCCGAGCCGACCTTCTTCCTCACGGTGTTCTCGCTGCTGATCGCAACGCTGATCGCCTTGCCTGTCGGCATCCTGGCCGCCTACAAGCGCGGCTCGATCTTCGACCAGGCGACGACGACCGTCGCCATGTTCGCGGCGAGCGTGCCGAGCTTCTGGCTGGGCCTGCTGTTCATCCAGTTCTTCGCCGTCAGGCTCGGCTGGTTCGACACGTCCGGCTATGGCGGGCCGGGCGCATCCTTGGCCGTCAGGCTGAACCATCTCGCGCTGCCGGCG
>NZ_RZSL01000799.1:0-2223 GCF_003997355.1 Mesorhizobium sp. M1E.F.Ca.ET.041.01.1.1
ATCGTCGCCGAGGCGGTCGAGCGAACGGCGGGCCATGTCTCCCTGGCGCATGCGAAGGATCGTTTCGCCGACGGCCGCTTCGCCACGGCCGGACAGGGCGTCGTCGACTTCATCGACTTCGTCGCACGGCTGAAGGCCACAGGCTTCGACGGACCGCTGGTGACGCATGGGCTTTCGGCCGAGGAGGCGCCCGGCGTAGCGCGTTTTCTCAAGGGGCTGGTGTGATGGGCACGCTGCTGCGCGACGGTGCCACGCTCCGTATGACCGACATGGGCAAAGGCCTGCCAGTCGTCTTCCAGCACGGGCTGGGCGGCGGCGAGGCGCAGGTCGCGCAGACTTTTCCCCCCGGCTTCCGCCGCATCACGCTGGAATGCCGCGGCCATGGCGGCTCCGGACTCGGCGAGCGGCGGCCATTCTCGTTCGAAATGTTCGCCGATGACGTTCTTGCCGCCGCCGACCAGGCCGGCCTCGACCGCTTCGTCGCCGGGGGCGTCTCGATGGGCGCGGGAATCGCGCTTCATCTCGCATGCCGCCATCCGCGGCGCGTCGCAGGCCTGATGCTGGTGCGTCCGGCATGGACGTTTTCCGCCGCGCCGCAAAATATGCAGCCGATCGCCGAGGTCGCCGAGCTCATCCTCGAACACGGGACCGATACGGGGCGGACGATCTTCGCGCGATCCGAGACCGCCACGCAGCTCTATCGCGAGGCGCTCGACAATCTTTCCTCGCTGCTCGGCTATTTCGACCGGCCCGACGCCAAGACGTTCGCGCAAGTGCTCGCCAACATCGCCGCCGACGGACCCGGCGTTGCCGAACGCGACGCTGCGGCGCTCGACATTCCAGCACTGGTCATCGGCAACGAAATCGATGCCGTCCACCCGTTGTCGGCGGCCTATACGCTTGCGGCCGCGATGCCAAACGCAATCCTCGCCGAAATCACGCCCAAAGCGCGCGACAGCGCCAGGCACTTCAGCGATCTGCACACTCAGATCTCGACCTTCCTGCAATCCCATTCGAAAGTCCGGAGTCGCATTTTCTCATGACCGCCAAACCACTCTCCGGCCCCGCCGCCATCGCCGCCCTGCCCCGCCACCGGCTCATCGGCGAATTCTCGCTGTGGTCGGCGGATCTCGCCAATATGGAGCGCGACCTGAAGCGGATCGAAGCCCATGCCGATCTGCATCACATCGACGTGGCGGATGCCCGCTTCACCCCGGGCTTCCTGTTCTTTCCCGACATGGTGGCGCGCATCGCGAAGCTGACGGCCAAGCCGATCCATGTGCACCTGATGGTCGAGGCCGAAATCGTCGAAGCGCAGACGCGCCAGTTCATCGAAGCCGGCGCCGACCTCGTGACCATCCACGCCGAAAACGGCGACGCTGGCTTGCGCGCCGTCAAGCTGGCGCATGAGCTCGGCGCCGAGGCGGGCGTGGTGCTGCGGCTGGAGACGCCGGTCTCCGCCATCGTGCCCTTCCTTTCCGAGGTGGCCTTCGTGACGCTTCTCGGCACCTCGATCGGCGTCAAGGGGCAGAGCCTGTCCGAGCAGGCCTGCCCACGACTGATCGAGGCGCGCGCCCTGATCAGACGAGCCGGCCGCGAGGCCGACATCATCCTCGCAGCCGATGGCGGCATCCGCCATGAGACGGTGCCGCTGCTGCGCGCCGCAGGCGCCGACACGGTGGTGCTGGGTTCGCTCGCCTTCGGCGATCCCGACCTCGCGCAGCGCATGGCCTGGCTGCACGGACTGAAGGCCGCCGCCTGATGAGCACGCTCGCGCTTGCCTTCGATCTCGGCGGCACGGAGCTGCGCGGCGCGCTGGTCGAGCGCAGCGGCGATGTCGTCGCACGCGTCTCGGAAGCAACATTGGCGGGCGCGGGTTCGGAAGCGGTGATCGGCCAGATCATCGCGCTGGCGGGCAGGCTCCTCAAAGAGCATCCGCAGGCAAGGGTCATTGGCATCGGCGCTTGCGCGCCCGGCCCACTCGACCCCAAGGCGGGTATCGTCATCGGGCCGCCGACGCTCGCCGGCTGGCATAACGTGCCCATGATCGACATCTTGAGCCGTCAGTTCGGCCTGCCGGTGCGGCTGGAGAACGACGCCAACGCGGCGGCGCTGGGCGAATGGCGTTTCGGCGCCGGCCGGGGCGCCGCATCGATGGTCTTCGTCACCGTGTCGACCGGCATCGGCGGTGGCGTAATCGCCGACGGTCACATCTATCACGGC
>NZ_RZSL01000079.1:0-16856 GCF_003997355.1 Mesorhizobium sp. M1E.F.Ca.ET.041.01.1.1
GTACTGGCGCTGGTTCAGCGCGGCGCTCACCGGCGATTTCGGCACTTCGCTATCGATGCGCGCGCCGGTCGGTCCCTTCGTGCTGGCAAGCCTTGGCCGCTCGGCAGCGCTTGCCGGCATCATCCTTTTGTTTCTGGTGCCACTGGGCGTCGGCGCGGGCATTGTCGCCGGCCTCAACCAGGGTCGGCTTGTCGATCGGCTGATCGTTCTTGCCGGCGTCTCGTTTGGTATCGTGCCCGATTTCGTGTCGGGCCTGCTCCTGCTCCTGGTCTTCGGCCTGTGGCTGAATTGGCTGCCGATCACCGGCGCGGCGCCCGAAGGAGCGGGCCTTTGGACGAGCGGCTGCTACCTCATCCTGCCGGCACTGCCGCTGGTGCTCAACCTTGCCGGCTATCTGGCGCGCATGACGCGGGCCGGTGTGATCGAGGCGCTGGCCGCCGACTATACGCGCACCGCGACACTCAAAGGCCTGAATCGCTGGCAGGTCATCCTCCGCCACGTGCTGCCCAACGCGCTGACGCCGACGATCGCGGTGCTTGCGACCCAGAGCGGCTACATGCTCGGCGGACTGGTGGTGATCGAAGCGCTGTTCGGCATCCAGGGCCTGGGCAACCTGGTGCTCAATGCCGCCAAGGCGCGCGATTTCCCGATGCTCGAGGCCGGCGTCCTCGTCATGGCGACGATCTTCGTCTTGTCCGCCGCGATGGGCGATCTCGTTCAGGCGCTGCTCGACCCGCGGCAGCGGCGGCGGGCGTCGCCATGATGGACCTTTTGGAATTCCCGGCACCTTCGCACGCGCACGGTGTCTTGCGGGTCGCTGGCAGGCTGGGCCGCGCCGTTCGCGGTCTTCCTGCGTCCGTCATCATCGGATCGCTCATCCTGATCTTCTGGATCGGCTGCGCCCTGTTCGGCGACCGGCTGGTTCCGTATGATCCCTATGCTGAGGATTTTCTCGCCACGCTGGCGCCGCCGGACGCCGCGCACTGGTTCGGCACCGATCATCTCGGCCGCGATGTGCTGTCCCGGATCATCGTCGGATCGCGCGATATCCTGCTGGTGGCGCCGCTCGCGACATTGGGCGGTGTCGCCGCCGGCACCGTCATCGGCTTGGTGCTCGGCTATTTCGATGGCCTGGTCGACGCGATAGGCGCGAGGCTGCTCGACACGCTGATGGCCTTTCCCTTCATCGTGCTCGTCACCATGACGCTGGTGGCGCTTGGGCCCTCGAACCTCACGGTCATCCTGGTGATCGCCATTGCCTACGCGCCGCTGGTGGCCAGGACCGTGCGCGCTGCCGTGCGCGAGCAGAAGGAACGCGAATATGTCAGCGCCGCCCGCCTCGGCGGCGAGAATGCCTTCGCCATCATGGTGCTGGAGGTCCTGCCCAACATCAGGGAGACGATCCTGATCGAGCTCGTCACGCGGCTAGGCTACGCTTTCTTCTCGATCGCGACGCTGAGCTTTCTCGGCCTTGGCATCCAGCCGCCCTCGGCCGATTGGGGCCTGGCGGTCGCCGAAGGCTACGGCTTCCTCACCGGCGGCAAATGGTGGGTGGTGGTCTTCAACTCGGGCGCAATCGTCTCGCTGGTGATGGCCACCAACCTGATCGCTCAAGGCGTCGACGCCTTCGAGAACAATCGGCACTGACGTCGGTTTCTGCGTCGGTCGATCGGCGCGGAGCCGTGCCCAGGCTGGAAAATGCCTGGACACGAACCCTGCGCACCGATTGCTTCTATTGCATTGCTTTGCGGAGCCGCTCCACGCAGATCGAGCGGAGCAAAATAGCGGCATCGGCATAGGTTGTCGGCTTTTCACCGTTACCGATTGATGCACCGCCCATCAGCGCCGAGACGTCACTTTGAACGCGCCACGGAAGAATGTCGGTGCAGGTGCGCATCCGACCGAAGACGGAACTGATCGGCACCAGCCGGCCCTCGAATTCCACTTGAGGCTCGTCCGCCCCCGGCGCCCAGTCCTGATAGGCCTCCAGCGCCTCGTCGAATGCTCCATGCAGCATGACGGGCGCGTGTCCTTCGTGCAGCGCAGGCAGTTGGCGTGTGGTCATAAGGTCTCCTCCTCGAAGCGGCAGCCCCACACCTCATTGTGATATTGCGTGCGATCGGGGTCAAAGTCTATAAGTTTTATAGAATTAACAAAAATTCGCCTCTGCGGTCGCGTCCGCGATACGCGAATTCTTCCCGCCCTGTCTGAAAAGGTCGGCATTTTCTTTGTTTCGCATGGTGGCGGTGCAAGGCTTTCGTCCTCAGAGAAAGAGGATCGAAATGAGCAAGGCCGCCGACGCGAGAACAATCCCGGTGCTGGACTTTTCCGGCTACAATTCCGATCCGGACTCCCGCAGGCGATTTCTCGAAGAGTTGCGGCGCGCGGCGCGCGATGTGGGGTTCTTCTATCTCTCCGGCCATGGAATTCCGCAGTCATTGATCGATGACGTGCTGGGTGCCTCGCGCCGCTTCTTTGCTTTGCCGGACGAAGATAAGCTCGAGATCGAAATGGTCAACTCGCCGCATTTCCGCGGTTACAACCGAGTCGGCCAGGAACTGACGAGGGGGCAGAGGGACTGGCGTGAGCAGGTCGACATCGGCTCGGAAGCGCCAGCGCTAACCCGCGATCCGGGACAGCCAGCGTGGCGGCGACTTCAGGGGCCGAACCAGTGGCCGAGCGCACTGCCGGAATTGAAGCCGTTGCTGCTTGAGTGGCAGGAGCGCCTGACAGAACTTTCGACCCGCTTGCTACAAGCATTCGCCGTCATCCTCGAACAGGATGAGGACGCCTTTGAGACCATCTACGCCGGCACGCCAAACCATCTCATCAAGGTCATTCGTTACCCAGGGCGCGATTCCACGGAGAGCGAACAGGGCGTCGGCGCGCATAAGGATAGCGGTTTCCTGACGCTTCTTCTCCAGGAGCGGCAGAAGGGACTGCAGGTCGAGGACGCGGACGGCAGTTGGATCGACGCGGAGCCGCGCGCGGGAACTTTCGTGGTCAATATCGGCGAGCTCCTCGAGATGGCGACCGACGGCTATCTCAAGGCGACGGTCCACCGGGTGGTGACGCCGCCGGCCGGCACGGACCGGCTGTCCGTCGCCTTCTTCCTGGGCGCGCCGTTCGATGCGGAGATTCCGCTTCTGGAACTCTCCCCGCATTTGAAGGCGCAGGCGAATGGCGTCACCCGCGATCCGCAGAATCCGCTCTATCGCAACTCCGGACAGAACGCGCTGAAAAGCCGGCTGCGCTCGCATCCCGACGTGGCGCGGCGCCACCATGCCGACCTGCTCGCCGCCCAGGCCCGGGCCGAAGTCGCACCGTTTGCCTGACCGCTGAAATCAAACAGGAGTAAAGTCCCATGACGCTGGAAAATCTATCCCCTGAGACGCTTGCCCTCCATGGCGGCTCCTGGCGCGCCGACCCCGCAAGCGGTGCCGTAGCGGTGCCGATCTACCAAACGACGTCCTATCAGTTCCAGGACACGGCCCACGCCGATCGCCTGTTCGCGCTGGACGAGATCGGGCATATCTACACCCGCGTTTCCAACCCGACGCAGGATGCGCTGGAAACCCGCATCGCGGCTCTCGAAGGCGGAGCAGCGGCGCTTCTGCTGTCCTCCGGTCAGGCGGCTTCGGCCTATTCGGTGCTGAATCTCGCCGGCGCCGGCGACAACATCGTCTCCTCGACCGATCTCTATGGCGGCACCTGGGCGCTGTTTGCCGCGACGCTCAAGCATCTCGGCGTCGAAGTGCGCTTTGTCGATCCGGCCGATCCGGAGAATTTCCGGCGGGCGACCGACGCGCGCACCCGCGCCTATTACGCCGAATCCTTGCCCAACCCGAAGCTGCAGGTGTTCCCGATCAAGGAGGTCGCCGATATCGGCCGCTCGCTGGGCGTGCCGCTGATCGTCGACAACACGGCCGCGCCGCTCAGCATCCGGCCTTTCGACCACGGCGCCGCGGTCGTCGTCTATTCGGCGACCAAATATATCGGCGGCCACGGCACCTCGATCGGCGGCATCGTCATCGACGGCGGCAATTTCCCGTGGGAAGAGCATGCCGAGCGCTTCCCGACGCTCAATCAGCCTGATCCGAGCTATCACGGCAAGGTCTGGGTCGAGGCGGCCAAGCCGCTCGGGCCGGTGGCTTACGTGCTGCGCATCCGCACGGTTTTGCTGCGAGACGTCGGCGCCGCGATCAGCCCGTTCAACGCCTTCCAATTGCTGCAGGGTCTCGAGACGCTGCCGTTGCGCATCCGCCAGCACAATGAGAACGCCATCAAGGTGGCGGAATATCTGCGCGGTCATCCGAAGATCGCGGACGTCATCTTTCCGAAATATCAGACCGGCGAGAACAAGCGCCGCGCCGATGCCTATTTGCGGTCGGGCAGCTATGGCGCGCTGGTCGGTTTCGAGTTGAAGGACGGGCGCGAAGCCGGCCGCTCCTTCATCAATGGGCTGAAGCTGCTTTACCACGTGGCCAACATCGGCGACGCGCGCTCGCTCGCCATTCATCCGTCGACCACCACCCATTCGCAGCTCTCGTCAGAGGAGCAACTCGCGACCGGGGTCACGCCCGGTTACGTGCGGCTTTCCATCGGCATCGAGCATCCCGACGACATCATCCGCGATCTCGAACAGGCGCTCGACCAGGTCGCCGGCGACCGCGAGCTGAAGGCTGCATGAGGCATCCGCCGGCAACTGTCGGCTTCAAATCCAAAAGGAGAGGGCAATGGGTTCCAGCAACGACATTAAAAGCTCGAAAATCTCGCGGCGCGGGATGCTGAAGACGGCCGGGGCGCTCGGCGTCGGCGCCGCCGCTGCCGGTCTGCTCGCCAGGCCGACCAGTTACGCTATCGCTGGCAACCCGCCAAAGGTCAGGCTGTCGTGGACCGAGTTCGCCGCCTGCCATTCGCCGATCGCGTTTGCGCTTTCAAAGGGCATCTACGCCAAGCACGATCTCGACATCGATCTCTACTACCAGGGTGCCAGCGGGCTGACGCTGATCCAATCGATCGCCACCAACAAGACCGACGCCGGCGCCGGCCTGCTTTACGACTGGATCAAGCCGCTCGAGCAGGGGCTGGACGTAAAACTCTTCGCCGGCTCGCATGGCGGTTGCACCAGGCTGCTGGCCTCCAAGGCGTCCGCCGTCAAGAAGCTGGAAGACCTGAAGGGCAAGACGATCGTTTCCTACGACGTGGCGAGCCCGCCAAAGCACTCCTTCCAGGTGGCGCTGGCCAAGGCCGGCCTCGATCCGAACAACGACGTCAACTGGACAAACGTGCCGTTCGATCTCGTCGGCGAGACCGTCGGCAAGGGCCAGGCGGATGCGCTCGCCCATCTCGATCCATGGGCCTATGCGCAGAAGAAGAAATTTGACCTGGTCGAGGTCGCGAACACCCAGACCGGTGCCTTCGAGGGCACGGTCTGCTGCGTGCTCGGCGTCAATTCCGCCTTCCTCGACGCCAACAAGGACGCCATCCGGCGCCTCGCCGAGGCTGATATCGAAATCCACGAATACGCCTCGCAGCATCCGGACGAGGTGGCGAAGTGGTTCGTCGACAATCTCAATCCCGGCTTCCCGGTCGAGGACATCCACGATGAGATCGCGTCTTGGGCTTTGCACACTCACCCGGTCGGCAAGGATCTGGAGGCGCAGGTCAAACGCTCCGCCGAGGATCTGGCACTGATCAAGGTGCTTGACCCGACCACTGTGCCGTCGGAACTCGCCTCGCGCGTCACGGTCGATATCCTGGCTTAGGCGCAGCGCATGAGTGCGGCAGCCGACAAGCATGAGGACGGCACGACGCTGGCTTCCGTGCTTGGCGGCGCCATCTGGAAGCACGGATTGATCGCGGCGGCCGCCTGGATCGGCGCCGCGATCGTCACCATGGCGCTACCCGACGTCGTCCCGTGGGGTAGCCGCAACCTGTTCGGAGGTCTCCTGCTGGCCGGCGCCGCGGTTTTCGCGGTTCTGGTTTTCACGGCCGACCGACTTGGCAGGCTTGGGGGGTGGCTGATCCATTACGGCCCCTGGTTCATCGCGCTCGGTGTCTGGTTCGGGCTTTGGGAACTGACGACTGCGAAGCTCGGCTGGTTGCCGAAGCCGTTCTTTTCGCCGCCGCACGGACTGCTGCATGTCTATATCGTCGACTGGCAGCGCCTGCTGATCTGCATCGCCTACACGGCGCGGCTTTGGTCGATCGGATTCGGCAGCGGCATCGTTGTCGGCTTCGTCGGCGGTGTCGCGCTCGGCTGGTCGAAGACGTTTTCCTACTGGGGCATGCCGGTGCTCAAGCTGATCGGGCCCGTGCCGGCAAGCGCCTGGATACCGGCCACCTTCTTCCTGTTCCCCACCACCTTTCAGGCAAGCATCTTCCTGGTCGCGCTGGCCTCGGGCATCCCGGTCGCGATCCTGACCGCGTCAGGGGTCAACAGCGTAAACCGTGCGTACTACGATGTTGCGCGGACGCTTGGAGCCGACAGCCGCTTTCTGGTGCTGCGCGTCGCGATCCCGGCGGCGCTGCCCAATGTTTTCGTCGGGCTGTTCATGGGGCTCTACTATTCCTTCGCCGTCCTGGTGGTGGCCGAGATGCTCGGCGCCAAATACGGACTCGGCTGGTACCTCCAGTTTCAGACCGCCTATTCGGCCTACGCCAACGTCTATGCCGCGCTCATCATCATGGCGCTGATCTGCTCGGGCCTCGTCAAGCTTCTGTTCGTCGCCCGCGACCGGCTGCTCTCCTGGCAAAGAGGAGTGGTGCAATGGTAGCGGCAGTGGCAGCGGCCGCGCAGAATGACCGCGGTCTGCGGGCAGCCATCGATTTCCACGGCGTTTCCCATCGCTACGAGCTCGAGGGCCAGGCGCTTCCGGTGCTCCATGATGTAAACCTTGCGGTTAACCCAGGCGAGTTCGTCGCGTTGGTTGGCCCCTCCGGTTGCGGGAAATCGACTTTGCTGCGCCTGGCCGCAGGACTCGATCAGCCCTCGCGCGGCGCGGTGCTGACGCAAGGCGCGCCGGTTCAGAAGCCGGACCCGTCGCGCGTGCTTGTTTTTCAGGATCCGACGCTGTTTCCCTGGCGCACGGTTCGCGACAATGTCGCGCTCGGTCCTCAAGCCCAGGGCACCCTGGCGGCGAGCAGCGCTCGGATTGACGACGCCCTGAAACTGGTCAAGCTCGAGGGCTTCGCCGGCGCATATCCGCATCAACTTTCAGGCGGCATGGGGCAGCGCGCGGCGCTGGCGCGTGCCTTGGTCAACAATCCGCGAGTGCTCCTGCTCGACGAACCGTTGGGTCGCCTGGATTCCCTGACGCGGCTTTCCATGCAGCAGGAGCTGCTCTCGCTCTGGCGGCAAGCGGGCTACGCGGTCATCCTTGTCACGCATGACGTTGAGGAGGCTTTGCTGCTGTCGCAACGCGTGGTCGTTCTCTCAGAGCGCCCAGCCAGCATCAAGGCTGTTGTCGAGGTCGACCTGCCATATCCCCGGCATCGCGATGACAGCCGTATCGTGAAATTGCGGCAGCAGGTGCTCGAAACCTTGGGATTTGGCGGATGACAGCGCCGCGTCTCAATGGGCGAGCCCGCATCACATGGTGGCTGGAGATCGCCAGCATATTGCTGATCGCCATCGCCGTTCTCTGGTGGGCGATCGTCTATGCCCAGGTGATGCGGAATGCCAATTTCCCGGTTGAGCGAACGCTGCCTTGTCTCCTCTACACTTCGGACCGCTGCTCGCTGGCGATGGCGCTGTGCAGCAATTGGCATTTCCTTGGAATACGACGCTATTCCGAAATGCTGCTATGGGCGGGTGCAATCCTTTCTGCGCTGGCGCTCCTATCCAGTTATCTGCCGCGGGATACCAAACCGACACAGGACCAGGCTTAAATTAAGGTCCGTCGGATTTGGGCCTGTGCCTCGAATCCGGCTCGGGCTATTGCTCTCAAGGTTTCATAAGAAATTTCAGCCAGCGGCAGAGATTTGGAATTGTTTTCGTCGCAGGCTGATGAAAAACAAGCGAGAAAGGAACTGTTCAGCGATTTCCTCCCAAGCCGCTGGACTGTGTTCCCTCTGAAGGTTTGACCCTTCTTTTTGCCGGGCCGTATTCGAGCTCGGCCTTTTCTTGTTGAAAATCAGCACTGTATGATTTTGACGGTCTGCGGGTCGGCCTTTCAGTGCTGAAACCAAGAAAAAACCAGCTAGATCAATTGTCTAGTTGAGTCGAAAATTATCGAGTGGGGGTGAGGGGGAGTAAGAAAAGGTGGGTCTGGGACGGTCAGGGATAGCATCGCGAGGTGGGATCAATCGATCGTCGTTGATAGTCCCCGAAGGGGGCCATAAAGCGCGATGACCCGGATCGGGCTTGGATTTCGCGTCGTTCGTGGCGGGAGCGTGGTCGTCGGCGTCTCTGCTGATGAGCGCGAGCCGCGCGTCGTATTGTCGACATTTCTCGCAACGGCCAGCGAGGGCGACCGCCTCTCGCTTGAGCCGTATCATGTTGCCGCTGAGATGGTGCGTAGCGCCGATGGCGGGGGTTTGGCCGCCGCGGCCACTGCCGTCGCCAAGGGCTGCAAGCGACAGGAGCAGCTTGCGGCGGAGGGGCTGAACGATATTGTCAACAAGCTGCAGAACCGGGGATACGAGCCGGTCGTGGCGGCACTGCTTGCAAATCGCGCCGGTTGGGTCACTGACCTTCTGGCGTATAGCTTGGCCTTTCCGGATCATCCGCCGGTCGCAGAAGGGCTCGCCCTTCGGGAGGTGCTTCGGTCTGCTATCGGGCGAGCCGGTATTGAGCTTGTCGAACTGGACGAGAAATCGCTTCCTGACCTCGCGACAAAGAGGCTCGACGTAGCGCCGGCAGAGGTCGAAGCGCGCATGAGGGCGTTGGGCGCGACCGTCGGGCGGCCATGGCGGAAAGAGCAAAAGCTTGCCTGCCTATCCGCGTGGGTTACGGTTACAGGGAGGAATTGATGCCCAGATTAAGCCAGATTTGGTCGAGACCCGGTCTGCCGGAATTCGAGACGGTGCTGGCGGCAGAGAGTGACAGTGTTTTTGGCTTGAGATGAAATCGCGGCCATCGCCTGCGGCTCACCCTTGAGAGGTGGAAGCGCACGCCAGTCGGTGCTCTGCGCGCGGCGCGCCTCGAATGGTGGTGGCGGAGAACTTACCAAGCGGAACTCCGTCAAATGAGCCGAGCGACAGCCTCCTCTGCGGCTAAGTCAATGACGGTGATGCCGCTTGACGCGAGGAAGCAGCGCTCGTTCTTGGTGAGCGTTGCCGCATCGAGCACGGCAAAATGCGGTCCTTTGGAGCGCTTGATGATCTGCCGGGCATAGGTGCGCAGCATCTGGTCGTCGAAGCGGCAGCCGATGAAGAGGAAGCCGCGGCTTGTCCGCCGCTCCTTCACAACGTCGGGGATCGGCGTCTGTATGTCGATCTCGGTCAGCACCTCGACATAGTCGGAATCGGCGACGAGGAAGTTTGCCGCCGGCCGGACGCCGCCATGCGGCGTGTAAAGGATGGTCCGTGCTGTCGAGCCCGCTTCGAGTTCGCCGCCGGCCGGATCATAGGTCTTCGTCCAGATGTCGCGGGTTTCGCCCGCCCGCGAGACGCCCTGGATTTCAACAGCGTCCGTTCGACCCGTCTCGGCGAGAGCCGCGCGCATGGCACCGTCGTACCAACTGTCGACGATGAGGGAGAGCGGCAACGTGGCGAGCCACTTGTGGAAACCAGTTGGCACGACCGGCGCGGCGAAGATTTCGGCCATCCATGCCTGGAGCGTGCGGCGGTGGCGGCGCTGCTCGATGAACTGGGCGACCGACCACATATTGGTGCGGATCTTCGACGGCGCAGGCGCCTTCGTGTTCAGCGCGGCGGCGACGGCCTCTGGCGTGTCGGGCACCGGCGGTTCCGCTCCGTCCAGCCGAAGCAGGCCGGGACCCAGATAGGGGACGACCTCATCGGCGGAGAGCGCTTCCTTCAACCAGGCAAGTCGCTTTTCGGCATCGCCGCCCCGGACGATGAAAAGATGATCTGACGTCAGGATCGCGTTCATGGTCAGTCCTCGTCGGAAATTTTCTTGGCTTCGACTGTGATCGGGAGGCGCGTGTCGCCCGGCAGGTCGGGCAGGACGAGACGCCAGCCGTTCTTCAGCGTCACGGAGCCGCCCCACAGGCCTTCATTCTCGACCTCGACGATCGGCTCTTCGAGGTCCTTCTTTGGCACGTAGGCCGACAGGCCGGAGCCGGTCCGGCGGATCATGACTTTCATCGGGCGGTTCCTTCATTGAGGCTGGCGGCGGTTTCGGCTGCGCCGGCAGGTGTAGCCTTGTCGAGGCTCAGGAGCTCGCGCGCGCGCATGCCGACGACGGTGCCGCGACCGACCCATTCGACGGCGTAGATGTAGAACTGCTGGAGGAAGGTGCCGACATCGCGGACATAGCCCTCGTCGCCTTTCCGCACCAGGTTTTCGCCGATCTCCTTGCCGGGATAGGTGCCGTCGTTCTGGACGTGCCGTGTGGCGCGCACGCGCTCGCCCGGCATGAATTGCGGGGGCTTGCGGATTTCGACTTCCTGTTCGCGCCCTAGACCCATGGTTCAGCCCTTTTTTCCCGCGCTTCGGCAAAGCGTTCGCGCGCTACGTTGTGGACCGCCTCGTCATCGTCATCGAGCAGAGGTCCAAGTTCTTCGGGTGCGATCCTTTCCGCGACGGTGAAGCGAACCCTGAAGTCCGGATCGCGAAGCTGACGGTGCGGGCGCCCCGGCGATACTATCGCTCGCCGACTCGTCGATCGTGCTCACCGAAACCACGGCTACCTCTCAACCCTCTTGCGAACGGTCCGTCCAGCAGAAGATCGGCCGCGGGCCGCCAGGCATGCAGGGTTCAAGGCCCTGCCGAGGCGGCCCGCGCCGGGCGTCTGAATCCTCATCGAGCATGATCCGAAAACCGGTTCCCGCCTTTCGCTAACGCGGTCCTTCGGTTCGGGATCATGCCTAGAGGCTTCAGGCGGGGACGCAGGTCTTGGGCACCGGGCAGACGGAGGCGCATTGCTGGGTGTCGAACAAGCCCTCGCATTCGGTGCACTTGTTCGGATCGATAATGTAGGTCTCGCCCTTGAACTTGATCGCGGCGGAAGGACATTCGAACTCGCAGGCACCGCACTGGGTGCATTGGGAGGCAATGATCTTGAAGGCCATTTTTCAACTCCTCGTTTGATGGTTGAGATGAGGCGGCTCAGGCCGTTGCCGCCAGCGGTTCGATCCCGAATTCCCCGGCGTAGAGCGCGCCGATCGCGGTTTCGATATAGTCGTAGCCATATGCGTCGGTCGCCCGGATGCCGGCGGCGGTGAGCTGGTCTTTCGGGCATTCCCCGATCTTGGCGCAGAGCACGACGTCGATGCCTTCGAGCGCGGCGATGACGCCGTCGAGAGTGGCGTCCTCACCCCAGCCGCCGAGGCAGTACTGCTCGACCTTGCGGTGGCCGACGAAGCCGATCCCCTTAGGCGACGCCTCGTAGACCTGGAACTCCCTGGCATGGCCGAAATGCTCGTTGACGCGGCCGCCGCCCTTGGTCGCCACGGCGACGAGCAACGATCCGCCGGACGCGGCCCTCACGGTTTCGACCGCCTCGCCCTTGGCCGCCACGTGGTCGCCGCGCTCGCGGGCGACTACCTCGCGATAGGCCTCGCGCTTGCTGGCGTCATAGATAACCTCGTCGGGAATCTGGTCGAGCGTGAATTCTTGGCCGCGGTCCTCGCCGAGCAGGCCGACCGCATCGGCCCGGCACTGGCGGCAGTGGCGCATCAGCTTGGCGCCGCCTTCGAGCCGGTCCTGCAGCGCCTTCAGCTCCATCGCCTTGGGGCCGCGCTGGCCGGTCAGCCCGTAATGGGTGCCGTGCGCCGGATCGGAAATCAGCGGCATGACGTTGTGCAGGAAGGCGCCGCGCTCCTTGACCCACTTGTTCACCTCGATCAGGTGCTGGTCGTTGACGCCGGGGATCATCACCGAGTTGATCTTGGTGAGGATGCCGCGCGCAGTCAGCATCTCCAGGCCGAGCATCTGCCGCTCGTGCAGAATTTCCGCGGCCTCGACGCCGGTGTAGCGGCGGTGGTTATGGAAGATCCACGGATATATCTTCGCGCCGACCTCCGGGTCGACCATGTTGATGGTGATCGTCACGTGGTCGACGTTCATGTCAGCGAGCTCGTCGACATGCTCGGGCAGCGCCAGACCGTTGGTCGAGATGCAGAGCTTGATGTCAGGGATCTCCTTCGCGACCTGCCCGAAGGTCGCCTTGGTCTTCTTCCAGTCGTAGCAGGCGTCGCCCGGGCCGGCGATGCCAAGCACGGAAAGCTGCGGCACCTCGTTGGCGACGGCAATAACCTTGCGCATCGCCTGGTCGGGGGTCAGCTTCTCCGAGACGACGCCGGGCCGGCTCTCGTTGGCGCAGTCATATTTGCGGTTGCAGTAATTGCACTGGACGTTGCAGGCGGGCGCCACGGCCACATGCATGCGCGCGAAATAGTGGTGGGCCTCTTCCGAATAGCAGGGATGGTCCTTGATCTTCTCCCAGACCGCCGGGTCCATGTCGTCAGGCCTGGCGGAGGAGCCGCAGGACGAGGACGAGCAGCCGCCGGACTTGGCGGTCGCCAGCAACTGGTCGAAGGAGGTGGTGCTGGCCAGGCTTTCCAGCGAGATCATCGGTGCGGACATCGAGCGGCTCCGTTCCCAGGTGAACGTCACGAGTGGTATCGCAAGAGCCGTGCCAAGTCGGAAATGTAAAGAATTTCAAAGTACTAGCGTTTCGTGTCGGATTCCCTGCGCGGGCTCCGACACGGTTTTGTCGGGGTTTCGACATTCGCCTGGGCTTGTCCGTGCCCGCCCGCCTCAGAACTTCTGCACCTCGACACCGTGGCGGCGGAGCGCATAACCCACCTGGCGCGGCGTAAGGCCGAGGATACGGGCGGCCTTGGCCTGGACCCAGCCGGCCCGTTCCATCGCGTCGATCAGGCGGTCGCGTTCGGTCAGCCGGGACCCCATGGCCGGACAGGCGGGGTCGTTCGGATCGCACGCCTTGACGGGTGGTGCCGCACCTTCCGCGGGAGCGGGCACGCGCCTGACCGATGCCGACGATCCGGCCGGCATCACGCGGCCCTGGGCGAGGTCGTCGATGGGGCTCCCCCGTGCGACCGGTCGGCCCCCTTCCACAGGAGCGAGGACAGGCACTGGCTGCTCTTGCATGCGAAATCCGAGGGCGCGATGGTCCTCGATCGGGCCAGGGTCGCCGTGCGGCGCACGCAGTTCTCCAGTTCGCGGACGTTGCCCGGGAAGTAGCACCGGGAGATCAGCTCGAGTGCCGCCGGCGCGAAGGCGAGATCGCGGCGGTTCTCCTTGTTGAAGCGGGAGAGGAAGGCATTGGCGAGACGTGGAATGTCGCTGGGCCGCTCCCTGAGCGGGGGCAGGATGACCGGAACGACGTTGATGCGGTAGTAGAGGTCGGGGCGGAACTCGCCCTTGGCAACGGCAGCCTCGAGGTCCTTGTTGGTGGCGCAGATGAGGCGGACGTCGACCTTCAGCGTTCTCGTTCCGCCGACGCGTTCCAGTTCGCCTTCCTGGAGGACGCGCAGGAGCTTGGCCTGGAAGGCAGGCGAGATCTCGCCGATCTCGTCGAGGAGGAGCGTTCCGCGATCGGCCAGCTCGAAACGACCGGCGCGCTGCGAGACGGCGCCGGTGAAGGCGCCCTTCTCATGCCCAAAGAGCTCCGATTCCAGGACGCTTTCCGGGAGGGCGGCGCAGTTCAGCTTGACGAAGGGCTTGTTCTTGCGCGGCGACAGTTCGTGGATCGCCTGGGCGAAGAGCTCCTTGCCCGTGCCGCTTTCGCCGCGCAGCAGCACCGTCGAATTCGTCTTCGCTACGATCGAGATGGTCTCGAGCACATGCTTGACCGCTGGGCTTTCCCCGACGATGCCATCGATCCTGACATGCGGATGGCGGGCGGGGCCAGCGCGCTCGTCGTCGAGCGACTTTTCCAGCCGACGCGTCTCCTCGATTAGGCGCTGGCGGTCGGAGCTCAGGATCCGGTGGAGGCGGATCGTCTGGCCGACGAGATTGGCGACCATTGTCAGGAAGCGCACATCCTCGTCGTAGCGGAAACTGGTGGCGCCATCCCTGACCCGGTCGATCGAGAGGGTTCCCAGGACCTTGTAGTCGGCCTTCACAGGAACGCCGATGAAGGCGATCGGAAATTCACCGGTAGCAGAGGGCTGCTGGGCGAAGGCCGCGAATAGTTCGGACTTGGCGACGTCCTGGATCACGAGCGGCGTTGCCGTCGCGACGATCTGGTCGATGGCCGCCTGCGGAACCGAGCGGCCGGGATGCGTCATGCCCGCGGTCGCGGAAATCTCCGGGTCGCCGTCGTCGTCGAGGACGACGATCGCGCCGTGGCGCATCTGCAGGAAGGAGGAGAGGATGTTCACGACATTGGCGAGCGTTATCTCGAGCCGGGCAGGCGCGGTCAGCACCTTCGAGATCTCGTAGATCCCGCTCAGTGAAATGTCCGCCTTGCGCATGGCCTTGATCGCCGGTGTCGGCAGGGTGTCCCGGTCTTCTACCTCATCGATCCGTTCGCGCAGCATGTGAGTCATGGAAACATCTCGGATATTGTTCCAAGGGTGTTCCTCCCACGGAATTCTCGTCTTCTAGAGGCTCGATTCCGCCAGCTAAAGTATCCCACATGTCGCCCCCGTTTGTCGCGCTCAATTAAAGTGCATCAAGCGTAATTATTGGGCAATTGTTGATATAATTCTGTAGGTCCGAGTATAGACTGATAGTTCTGGACTATATGGTGGTGTCAGAGTCAACGAATTATGCGGCGTTTGGCCGCAAGCCTGGAATTCACAGCGTCTGTCCGCCGTTTATGGCCAGTTCTTGGCCGGTCACGTAGCTCGCTGCATCGGAGCACAGGAAGTAAGCGACCCTGGCAACTTCCTCGGGCTCGCCGATGCGGCCCATCGGGATCAGCGGCTGCAGCCTTTCCTCGGTTCCTGGCGACAGGATATCGGTGCGGATCTCGCCAGGTGCGATCGCGTTGACGCGGACGCCGTGGCGGGCGAAGTCGGCGGCCATCTCGCGGGTAAGCGCGGCGAGCGCGGCTTTCGATGTGGCGTAGGCGGTGCCGGCGAAGGGATGGACGCGAGAGCCGACGATGGAGGTCACGTTAATGACGGAGCCGCGCGCGGCAGCGAGCTCGTCGAACAGTCCTCGGGCAAGCAGGATCGGCGCCAGGAAGTTGACGTGGAAGACTTCCATCCACGTCTCGATCGGGGTGTCGAGCGACGTCAGCCGCTCCCCGGTGTCTGCCTTCGGCGAGATGCCCGCATTGTTGATCAGCGCATGAAGTGGCCTGCCGCCGAGCCGCACCTTGAGCTCGGCGACCGCGGCCGGCAGGTTCGCACGGTCGGCCAGGTTGATCACCACATGGTCTTCAGGGCCGGATTCCCAGGGACAGCGGACGGCGTCGAAGGGCCGGCGGGAGCAAGTGATGATGCGCCAGCCGGCTTCGGCGAAGAGGCGGACGATGGCATGGCCGATGCCGCGGCTCGCGCCGGTCACGATCATCGTCTTGCGCGCATCGCGATCCGCAGCGAGCGCCGCCCGGTCGGCGTGGAACGGGCAGCCGGCGATATCGCGGGGGATTGCGCCCATGGCGAGTGGCTCCCGGCGACGGTCACGCGACCATCAGCATCTCGCCGCCGATCTGCCGGTTGCAGGCGCACAGGCCTTCCGTCTGCAGGGCGTCGAGCACGCGCAGGGTGTCGTCGGGATTGCGGCCGACATTGAGATTGGTCGCGTAGATGTGCTGGATCACGTTGTCGCCGTCCGCGATGAAGGTGTAGCGGAATGCCACGCCTTCCGGCGAGCGCACGCCGAGCCCGTCGACCAGCGATCCGGTGGTGTCGGCAAACATCCAGATCGGCAGCTTGTCGAGGTCGGGATGGTCGCGCCGCCAGGCGAGCTTGACGAACTCATTGTCGGTGGAGCCGCCCAGCACAACAGCATCGCGGCTCTCGAATTGCTTCGCCAGGCGCGCGAAGGCGGCGATCTCGGTCGGGCAGACGAAGGTGAAATCCTTCGGATAGAAGAAGATGACCTTCCATTTGCCCGGGAAGCTCATCTCGGTCAGTGTCTCGAAGGCGCTCTCGCCGTTCTCCTCGTGCTGGTTGAAGCCCGGTTTCACGCCGGTGATGCTGAATTGCGGAAGCTTGTCACCGATACCGAGCATCGTTTTGTCTCCTATGGTTTTTGGGGGATGATGGTTGGTGCGACAGGCGGTCAGCCGAACTTGAAGAGCACGCCGAAACCGCCGCGCGGATAGTTCCACTCGATCTCGCCCGAGGCTTCGCAGAGCACGCGGCAGGTGCCGCATTCCATGCAGCCGTCGGCGGTGATCTCGACCTGGCCCTTGTCGTTCAGCTCGTAGCACTTGGCCGGGCAGACGCGGGTGAGCGCGATAAGGTTGGGGCTCGGCTTCTCGTGCGGCCGCACCTTGATGTGCGGGCGCCCGGCATCGACCAGGTAGCGGTTCTGGAAGAGCTTGTCCTCGACGCGGAGTTCGGCCACTGCGATCGTCATCTTTCCTTCTCCTTCTCAGCGCCAGGCGAAGGCCAGGCGAACGGCGTCGCTGACCAGGCCCCAGCGCGAGCGCGCCTTGATGAAGGCAGACGTGGTCGCCTTCTCCTTCTCGATCTTCGGCCTGCCGTCGACGCGCATGAAGTTCTGCGCGGCCTGCGACATCAGCTGCGGGTAGGTCATGAAGAAATTGCCGGAATTGGTGTGGAGCAGGGCCGGCATGT
>NZ_RZSL01000007.1:0-41800 GCF_003997355.1 Mesorhizobium sp. M1E.F.Ca.ET.041.01.1.1
GTTCTGGCAAGCAACCTTCATGCCGACATCCTGTCCGACCTGGCGGCCGCACTTGGTGGTTCGCTCGGTATCGGCTCGACGGCGAACATCGACCCGTCGCGCAGTCGTCCGTCGATGTTCGAACCTATCCATGGCTCAGCCTTCGATATCACCGGCAAGGGCGTCGCCAATCCGCTCGGTTCGTTCTGGACGGCAAGCCTGATGCTTGATCATCTCGGCGAGCAGCCTGCGGCGCGTCGCCTTATGGCGGCGATTGAAACCGTCACCGATCGAGGCGAATATCTCAGCCCGGACCTTGGCGGCTCAGCGCGCACCGCCGAGGTCACTGCCGCCGTGATTGCTGCGCTCTCGGGTGTAAACAGCACGAGCTCATCCCGCTTGACCGGATAGGGGCTACAGTCACCGTTGCCTGTTTGCAGATGCCCGCGCGATGGACTCCCCTCCCTAGGGGCGCGCCATAGGCGTGGACTTGCTGACGGGTCGGCCAGCGGCTGACGGCTTCGCAACCCGAAACTTCCGGCTGCGCGGTTATCTCGCTGCAGTTTCGCCGGCGCTTTGCTCGTGTATCAGATCTTGCAGTCTTCGCATTCGCTTTGTCGCCGTGGAGAGTCTTTCTGCTATAGCGCCCAATAAACCGCCCATCCGCAAAATTGAAGTATCCGGTAATTTAGCAAGAGAATATGTAATTCGCTGTGATGGAGCCTGGAAAACAAATGTTAGACAAAGTGAATTGAGATAATATCATTCTCCCTCTTGCCCTAAGCTGGATTCTTGTGCAACTTTTGCGATCTCTGGTGGGCGGGCATCGAGCGATGCACGGAGAGGGACAACGATACTCGCTTGGCCGGGCTGTCGGCTTATTCGCCCTGACCAAGTAATTCCCCACAAGCTGGCCTGAGCCGCTGAGTGCGTGATCCGTCTGTCGTCTGCTGCAGAGCAGGCGCCATCCCGGTCCGGCGCGCTCCTTTCGACCATCGTAGCCGGAGAAAGCAATGAAGAGATCTATCGTGGCAATCGTGCTCTCGGGCACTTTCGCGCTTACGGCGTGCCAGTCCTCATCGGATTCGACCGTTCGAGAGCACAACTCAGAATTCGGCTGCATCGCCGGAACGGTCGGCGGCGCCGTCGTCGGTGCCCTGATCGGCAGCACCATTGGCGGCGGCAGCGGTCGCGTCCTGGCCGAGGCTGTCGGTGTTGGCGGCGGCGGCTATCTCGGTAACCAGCTTGCCTGCCAATGAGACAACAAGAAAAGGACGAGACGATGAGAGCCACAATCGCGATGACGGCATCCCTGCTGCTGTTTTGCACCGGCGCGAGCACGGCGCAGGAGGCTATGTACGAGGGCCAGAAGGACCAACTCGATGCCAATGGCAACGGTGCGGTGAACCGGCAGGAGTATCAGTCCTTTATGACAAAGGCCTTCGAAAAGCTGGACGCCGACAATGACGGCTCTCTCAGCCAGGCCGAGACCGCCAACATCCTGAGCGCGGACCAGCTCGCAGCGGCTGATATCAATGGGGACGGCCGCGTCGGTCGGGAGGAATTCATGAACCGGGTCATGAAGGACTTCGCCGCGGCCGACAAGAGCGGAGACGGCCGCTTGCAATAGTCTTCGAATGGAGAGGCAGGGATATGGCTGATCTAACCATCATCATTGGTGTCGGAATCGCCGTGATTGTCATAGCGATCCTGTCCGCCATTCTTGTCTGGCTTTGGAAAGCCATGTCGCTGGAGGTTTTGGTCTGAAGGCAATGAAACTTCCAGCACCTGTGGGAGCTCGCCATGCTGCGCCGATTGTCCATCCGCTCCAAGCTGCTAGCCATCCTGCTTTTGGGCGGCATTGCGTGCACGGCCGCGACCGGCCTTGTCGCCGATCGCAGTGGATCCCAATCACTGGGTGCATCGATCTTTGGTCAGCTGACGACTTTAAGGGAGAGCAAGAAATCCGAGGTGGAGCGCTACTTCGCAGAGCTTGAGCGGCAGTTCGTTGTCTTATCGCGAGCTCCTGCCACGATCGACGCCATGGTCGCCTTCACCAGCGGATACAAGACATTGCAAGGCGAGCACGAGCCGCCGCCCGAGCTCTTGTCCTTCTATGAAAAGGATTACCTGCCGAAGATCGAGAGCTTGGTCGAAGGTGAGTTGAGCGCCGCCTCCTATATGCCGACCGATCCGTTGGCGCTGCGTCTCCAGACCGATTACATCGCTCGCAACAGCTTTCCCGTCGACGAGAAGCAGAAGTTGCTCTCCGCCGGGACTGGAACGTCCTACGACATTGCGCACGAACGCTATCATCCCTTCCTCACGCGGGCTGCCGAAGCCAGCAATCTCAGCGACATCATGCTCGTCGATGCGCAGACCGGCACGGTCGTCTACACGATCTATAAAGGCATCGATTTCGGCAGTAATGTCGTCGACGGTCCGCTCGCGCAGTCGGGCATCGGCCGCGCGTTTGCATCAGCCTTGCGCGACGGGACCTCAGACGGTTCCGTCGTACTGGAAGACTTCAGGGCGTATCCACCCAGCCTTCTCGCCCCAGCCGCTTTCATAGCCGTGCCGATAATTCGCGATGGGCAGACGCTCGGGATACTGATCGCCGAAGTCTCAAAAGACGATCTCGACGCCGTCATGACTTCGCACGGGCGATGGGCGGATGTGGGTCTCGGCAAAACCGGCGAAGCCTTTCTCGTCGGCCCGGACCACAGGATGCGCAGTGGCTCGCGCTTTCAAAGGGAAACTCCCGATTCTTACTTTGCCGCATTGAGCAGAGTCGGCATCAGTGATGCGGACATCGAACGCATCCGCCGCTTCAATTCCGCGGTTCTGAACCAACCCGACAATAGCCGGGCCGCCGAAGAGGCGCTCAGGGGTCAGTCAGGAACGGACATCCTCCAAGATTATCGCGGTGTCGATGTCCTGGCCTCCTGGGCACCGATCGATGTCCTGGGGACACGCTGGGCCATTCTTGCCAAGATGGATGTCGCGGAGGCGCTCGCGCCTGTCAGCGAGTTCCGGCGGCGCGTGGTCCAGGTCGCGGCGGCCGCCGCCGCCGTCCTCACCCTTGTCTCACTTTTTGCGGCAGGTGCATTCACCCGGCCAATCCGTGAAGTGCTGGCCGGCGTCAATCGACTCGCCGCCGGTGACGAGAAGACACGAATTCCCGTCAACGGCAGCGACGAATTCAGCGAACTCAGTCGCGCGTTCAATACCATGGCCGACGAGATTGCCACACGCAGCGACAAGATCGCCCAGAAGACCGGCGAGTATGAAGCGCTCTTGCGCAACGTCTTTCCCGAAATCGTCGCCGAGCGGATCAAAATGGGCGAGGAATCGGTGGCCGAGGTCGTCAAGAACGTCGCGGTCACGGTGATCGATATCGACGGTATCAACGTGCTTGTCACCGACGCGACACAGGACACATTGAAGGCTGTCAACGAACTGATCAGCGACATAGATGAGGCGGCGTTGGACGCCGGCGTGGAGAAAACCCACTCGTTCGGCGAAACGTATATTGCCGCCTGCGGACTCTCGACGCCTCGGCTGGATGGTGCGCGGCGAATCCTTTCCTTCATCGCGGCGGTGGCCGAGATAGCGGAGCGCCACAGCCGTAACTGGAGCATACCGCTCACGGTCAAGGCCGCGGTCGCGCTCGGCGACGTGGAAGTCGGCCTCGTCGGCCAGCAACGCACGGTCTATAGCATGTGGGGCCTGACGGTGCTCACGGCACGCCGCATCGTCTTCGACGCCGATGCCAATTCCGTGCGCATCACGAAGCCGGTCCTGGAGCAACTGCCGGATACGGATGGCTTCGTGAAGAAGCCATCCATCCCGATCAACCGGGCCGAGGCCGTGGATACTTGGCAAGGCCCCATCGCTGCGGCGTCGTCTGTCACCGCGGCTGCATGATGTGATTGTCATGACAAACATCCCGTGGTCCAGCTTTCTCGCGTGGGCGGCCGTTGTCGTCCTCGGCTATCCTCTCGTTACCCTTGTCCTTTCCGAGGTCACCCGGCGCATGGAGGGCTCCGAAACCACCCGCCCGCTGAAGGTGATCCAGAATGCCGTTCTGCCTGCTGTCGCCTTATGGGTCTTGATCCATAAGCTTTCGTCGCTTCCTTCCGACGGCGTAGCCTTCAAGGTCATCGATACCATTGTCGGCATACTCGTGCTCTATGCGGTCCTGCTGATCGGGCAGACCGTTCTCCTGGCGGCGAGACGTGCGGTCGATGGACGGGCTCAGGCGCCCAGGCTTTTCCACGAGCTCGGCGCAGTCTTCATCGTCATCGTGGGCGGCGCTTTCATCATCTCCACGGTGTGGGATATCAAGCTTACGACGCTGTTCGGCGCGCTCGGCGTCGGATCGGTCGTCCTCGGGCTGGCGCTACAAAGCGTGATCGGCGGTCTCGCCAATGGCCTCATCGTGCTCTCCGGCCGACATTTCGCCATCGGCGACTGGCTGCGTCTCGACCAGGGCTACGCCAAGGTCGTTCAGGTCGACTGGCGTGCCGTGACCCTGGAAGCCGGCGGGGAGCGGATCGCCGTGCCGAGTTCGAAGATTGCAGGAGACACCTTGCGGATCGTGCGAAACGGGCAACCGTTCGGGGCAGGCACGTCGATCGTCGTTCCTTCGGCCTATCCTCCGGACCAGGTTATCGCTGCCTTGACCGAGGCCGCGCGAAGCATTCCAGAGAGCATCGGTCCCGACAGCGCCAGCTGCCAGGTCGCGGAATGGACTGCCGGCGGTATTCGCTATGCAGTGGGTGTGTTGGTGGACGAGCCGGGCAAGATAGGCCGTGCATGCAACACGCTTCTCGACCGCATCTGGCACGTTCTGCCGCGACACGGCATCTCCCTCATGCGGACCGGGGACGGCAAGGTCGTCGAAGTGATTGGCGGTGCGTTCGACTGGGGAGTGACGGCCGAGGAGCGCGTTCGGTTGATCGTCAGCAGCGGTGCACTGCGCGGCCCGGTGACCGGTATCGAGGAGCTTGCCGAAGCGTCGCGGATCGAACGCTACGCGCCTGGTGAACTATTGCTCGCACACGGCGCGCCCGCCACCGCCTTCTACATTCTGCTTAACGGCAGCCTCTCGACTGCGATCGATACAGCCGGCGGCCCCCGCGTCGTTGATCGGCTGTCCCCCGGGCAGATGTTTGCCATCCGCCAGATTTTTCGCGGGACGCCAAGCCCGGTGAGCCTCGTGGCGGACGAAGCTAGCGAGGTGATCGCTATTCCTGATTCAGCCATGCAGCGTATGCTGGACAAGAACCACAAGCTGGCCACCGATATCGACGCCGCAATCGACAGCCGCGCCGATATGATGAGAGCATTGATCTCGAACGGAGCTGATGTGGAGACGGCCGACACGGCCGAGCGCGCTAGAAGTCGTGCCTGATCCATCTGTCGGCTGCCGGTCAGCACAGGTGTGTTGTCGGAGTGCTTTTCCAGCCGGAGCAGCTCGTACTGCGTTGGGTCATCGGGACAGAGGCCGGTCGAGAATTGAAGGAAGGGAGATGCGACCTGCCCGGCAGTTCTTGCCAAGGTTTTGGGCTGTGCGGCCGCGGCCGCCGGCTCGCTATGGCGCGCACGGCAGCGCCGGTTGGCGATCCGCGCTGTGACCGGTCGGTGGCACGGTTTCCTACTCCGCTGTGCCAGCTTTTTTTCTGCGCCGATTGGTGTGCGACTGCGCGACCGCGATTTTTAACTCGGGTGTGATCTCCAACGGCGCATTCTCTGCCCCATGTGGGTTCTGTAGCCCTTCGACGTGGACGGTCGGGAACGGGAGTTCGATGCCCTGCTCCTTGAAGACTTGGCGGAGGCGTACATAGAATTTGCGTTTCATACCGAAGGCGCCTCCCGGTCTGGTTGTGACCTTGACCCTCAATACGATGCCGTACTCGCCGAACTCTTGTACGCCCTGCATCTTGATCGGTGAAAGCACCCAGGGTTTGAATTCGGGATCTTCCGCCAGTTCGAGGCCGATTCGCTTGATCAGCTTGCGAGCGAAGTCGATATCGGTGTCATAGCCGACGGTGATGTTGAATTTGTCGGTAACCCAGTCACGGCTCTGGTTCTGGACTGCCCCGAGTTCACCGAAAGGTATTGTGAACAGCGAGCCACGATGGTGGCGCAGCTTCACCGAGCGCAGCGAAAAGCTCTCCACCGTTCCCACATAACGGCCGGCTGTAATGTATTCGCCAACACGAAACGCATCATCGAGCAGAAAAAACACGCCCGAAATGACGTCCTTGACCAGGGTTTGTGCTCCAAATCCCACAGCGACACCAACGACGCCGGCGCCAGCGATCAGCGGGCCGATCTCGATACCCATTGAAGCGAGTATCATCAGCACCGCCATCACGACGATCACTGCGAGCAGAATGTTTTGGATGATCGGCAAGAGCGTGCGCAACCGCGCCTGCTGCGGATCGACGATTGGCATCTCCTCGTCGCCGATCTCCGCGTGCGGCGTTTCGATGCCCAGCTTTCTCTCGATCAAAGCTTTGATGATCGACCAGCCGAAATCGGCTGCGAGTGCAATGACCACGATATTGATCAAGCCGCGCAATATGAGCGTGGTCGTCGTGTTGCTGTCCTGCATGGACTGCATGTTCAGACCCCAGACACGGGCGAGAACGTAAGCCGCCGCCAGGATCAAAATCATCCGGATTCCGCGATCGATGACAGCGATCGTCAGCGCCGGGATCGTAGGCCGGCCAGCATCTTCCGAACCCGGCCGCAGGACGAAATTGACCCCGCGTTGCGTCAGCACGATTGTCAAAGGCAGGAAGAATGCGGCGAAGGTAAACCAGAACAATATGGGAAGGCCGGCGATGCGCAGCAGGAACAGGACGACGAAGTAAGCCGTCAAAAACCATGTCGCTCCGGTGTGACCCGCTTGGTTCGCACCGTCTCGCTGCGTTCTTGGCCGACGCCAAACGGCAAGCAAAAGGAGCAACAGCAGTGCGGAATCGGCACCCACTGACAGGACCAGCATCCCGTCCTGATCGATGCCGAGACCCGGCAAGAGGATAAACGCGGCGCCGAAGAAGGCGAAGACGCCGACGATCCGGGGCAGCCAATAGAACCAATGGTCAGCCGTCTCGTTGGTGATCGGCAAAGCGCGAACCTCGACGGCGTTCTCGACCTGCATGAAGGAAGGGACGAGCATGGCTGCGAGGTACATGCGCACACCCGCTGTAACGACTGCAGCCATCAGAAATGTCAGCACGATCTCGCGGATAAGCATTGGCCAGTCGAACAACATGAACGCGCCAGCGCTGCCAAGCGCGAACGAGACGATCAGCAGGCTGGAATAAAGCGTGCGACCACCAATCTTCTTGGCCCGCCCAATGGGCGTATCCTTCGGCTGCGCGATGATCCAAAGACGAAACGGACGGGTGAGCCTGTACGTTGCCCAGGTAAGCGCCACGCCGGCAGCGATGAACATTGCGATCAGCAAAAGCACGCCGGCAGGCCGCCTGCCGGACATATCCTCCATGGTCTCTGCCCGAACACGCGCGAACTGGCCTGGCAGCAGGGGCAAAGTTCGCACGATTCTTTCGATATGATGCTTGATCCGGTCGAGCGTCGAGGACGCCATCGTATTCATCTGGCCTGGTGCGGCCACGGCGTCGGACGATGCGGCGGCCGGCGAAGCTCCTGCCTTGGCAGGCGCTCCCGTTGACCCGGCGTCCCGATTTCGTTGTTCGGCCATCCAGGCCTTCACCGACGGATCGTCGAGAAGCTCGAATAGCTGTTTGACCCTTTCAGGCGGGACGGTCGCCGGCGCCTGCGCCTGCGCCTGCGCCGGGCCAGCCAACGAGAGGGCGATCCCAAAGACGAGGGACCTGGCGATCAGGAAAAACATCGCGGTCAGATATCCGAGATGTCGTGTCGGGCGCGCCAGGTTCCTGGCTCCCAATCGTCGAATCATTGATTCGGGGCAGCTTGCCATTCAATGTATATAGACGATGACATAGCGCCCTTGGTAGGGCTGATAGTAGCTGCTGCCGCAGTGCCAGAGCACGGTGCCGTTGATCGAAGTCTTCACACACGCCGCCGGCAGCCTGCTTACGTAGACAGTCGAACGGCGGATCGTTCGGCGTGTGGTACGCCTCGCAACCCCTGCTACACTGCCTGGCGTGAGTGGGCGACCAACTCGCGCCTGTGCGTCGCCGACGAAAGGGGCGAAGGGCGTAACGGCGTCGACAAGCCCTCCAAACATCAAGGCGACGACGATTCCGGCGGCGCCGGTCAATCTCAAGCTAAATCTTGTCATTTTGCGTCCTCCCAGAAACTCACCACTCCGTGCGTTTAGATTCGCGTCCGATGCAACCATGCGTCCGACGCAAACCAGAGCCGAACCCGAAACCGGGCTTGCTCTCTGGCCCAGCGGGCCAGGGGCAATGCACTTACTATTTTAGAATATACTAATTTGATGATGCGACTTCTATCCGGATTGCGCAAATTCCATCGATGACGGGGATGCAATTTCGAGGACTGCACTGTGCCCTGGTCACGATCTTCCGGCGCGCTGGAGTGTTTCCTTGGGAGACTCACCGAAGAACAGGCGATAGTTGGCGGCGAAGCGGCCCAAATGGTTGACCCCCACATCCATTGCGATCGTTGTAACGCTCAAGCCGTTTGCACGGGCAGTGGTAAGGAGCCGTCTGGCTTCGTTGAGGCGGAGCGCTCTGATGAATTCGAGCGGGGTTACAGCGAATGTGGTGCGAAAGGCGTACTCGAGCTGTCGACGGCTGACACCGATTTCCTTGCACAGTCGAACAATGGGTATGTCTTCCCGGATATGCGTGCGAATGAAATCCTCGGCCGCCGACGCTTGTCTAAAATGATGACTCGCGGAACCTTCTGTCCCGGTCTCACGACTATCTGCGCCCGCGAAGGCGTCAGCCACCACTCCCAGGTATTCCACGAATGCACCTGGCGGTTGCTTTGGCAGAACCGAATCGCTTGCAACTGTCGCGAGGTGGTCTGCCATCGACTTCATCTGGCTTCGGATTGTTTGCGCTTCACCGGCGGTGAGCCGAACTGCCGTAGGGCGATCGCTGATCTGTTCGAGGACCGTCCCTGCAACAACCGACTGGATTTCCATCCAGGTCGAGGTCGGAACAATGGCGACTGCGTAGGTGAGGCCGGGCCGGACCGTTGCCGTCACGCTCGTGCCGGCAGGGATTGCCAGGACCAAGTCGTCTTCGAGCGGGATGCCGCATATCGTCGACCCACAGGCCCGCTCGATGGCCACTAACGCCACGGAGCCGCGATCGAAACCGCCATTGGCGCGGAAGGCGCAATTGAATTCGGGCAGGTCGAGCGCCCACTTGCCGGGGGACTGGATTTGCCGGATGCGCGAGGGAAGCCAGCCGGTCGAAAGCCTGTCGACCTTCACGGGCAGACCGGAGGCGGCGCTGGTCAGGTCGTCAGGGCCAAGCAGCACATCCCTGTACGAAGGCGATGAAGGCCAGGCGGTCAAAAATACGTCCTTTGCGCAAAGTGGATAGCGGGACGGTTGTATTAGGTGTACCTTAAATTCGAATTGCGCGAGATCAATCGGCGCAAAATATGGCCGACGCACGGCTGGTGGGGACTGTGGACGAAATAGATATGGTTCAGACGGGTTCGCCGAGAACATCGAGCGTCTTTGCCATGATTATCGTGCAGCGTCGGGACCGGAGGGGCGAATGGCGCAAGACGTTGATATGTTGATCCGTCAAGTTCCGCTGCATCGCCGCCGAATTGACCTAGCGCAAATCGAGATTTCATCTAGTCTCCGATGCCGTATCGAATATGACTCGGTGCATAGTTCACAGCGGTGTCTTCGCCACCAGCAAGTGGGCTACAGGGAGGAAAGATGGGGACTCTCATGAACAAATTTCGCTCCGCCGCCTTGGGGACGGCAGCGGTGTCTCTACTTTGTGCGGCCAATGCGTTTGCGGCAGACACGACCAAGCAGCAACAGGATGAAGGCTGGACGGTTACTGTCGCGCCGTATCTGTGGGCATCGGGAATCAACGGCGAAAGCGGCCTCTTCGGGTTCCCGCCTCAGGATGTCGATGTGAGCTTCAGCGACGTGCTGCAGCACCTCAAATTCGGCTTCATGGGGGTTACGGAAGCCCGCAATGGACGTTTCACCATCAGCACGGACATAGTCTACGCCAGGCTCAACGCCGACATAGACACCCCCCGGGGGATCCTCGCTTCAAACGTCGATGCAACCGTGAGCACTTTCATGGGGACGGCGCTCGGTGGTTACAGCGTGTACTATCAGGATGGGACGAATTTCGATCTGGTGGCCGGCGCCCGCCTCTGGTCGGTCGACAACCGTTTCGAGTTCCACGGCGGCGCGCTTGACGGCACTTCGGCGAGCGACGGCGATACATGGGTCGATCCGGTGATCGGCGCCAAATTCAAGGCCGATGTCGGTAACGGAATTTACCTTGCCGGCTGGGGCCTGGTCGGTGGTTTCGGCGCGGGGTCCAAGTCCATGTGGGACGTAATGGGTGGCGCCGGTTATCAATTCAACGAAAAGACGTCGATGTTTGTCGGTTATCGGGCTGTGCACGACAATTATAGTCACGACGGCTTCGTGAATAAACTCACCCAGCAGGGACCGATGCTGGGGTTCACGTATAAATTCTCGGTCCAATAAAGGATTGAGACGGAGTGGTTGGTTCGTGGCGCTTGCGTTTAGCTGGACTGCCAAGTGATGGCGGAGAGGGCATCGGCTGCTGCGCGGCAGCGGTGTGCTTACTGGTCGGAAAACAGAAACACAGGTCCTGAAAGCTTCGGCCTTCAGGGAGGCGTGACGTTTATACCTCAAAAAGCGTTACCCAAAAGGGGAGAAGGGCGGAGAGTATGAGTATCGATCGAGACTTCCCGGCTGAAGCCGGTATGACCAACAAAATCACACGGCGCGACGCATTGATGGCCGGCACGGCGGCGGCCGTTTCACGATTTGCCGTTCCTGCCGGCCTCTCAGGGGCGCTTGCCGGCCTCGCCGGTGTTCAGGCCGCGGCGGCCGAGCCATCGCGACCCAACATCGTCTTCATCGTTACCGACGATCAGGGCTGGAAAGACGTCGGCTACCATGGCTCAGACATCAAGACGCCCAACATCGATAAGCTTGCCGCAGAGGGGGCGAAGCTCGAGGAATATTACGTGCAGCCGATGTGCACACCAACGCGTTGCGCCCTCATGACCGGCCGCTATCCGCTACGCTACGGTATGCAGGTTGGCGTTGTCCCTGCTGCGGGGACCTATGGCCTTCCGCTTGACGAAACCCTTCTTCCGCAAGTCCTCAAAGATGCCGGTTATCGAACGGCGATGAGCGGTAAATGGCATCTTGGCCATGCCAAGACGGATTATTGGCCGAAACAACGTGGGTTTGATTCATTCTACGGGGCAACCGTAGGCGAGATCGATCATTTCAAACATGCTTCGCACGGTATCCCAGACTGGTACCGAAACAACAAGCCGATCAAGGAGCAGGGCTTCGACAACATCCTGTTCGGTCGGGAGGCCGTCCGGGTCATCAACACGCACGATCAGAAAAAGCCCCTCTTTCTCTACCTCGCCTTCACCGCGCCCCACACGCCCTTCCAGGCTCCGAAGGAGTATCTCGACCGGTACAAGAATATCCCGGACGAGAACCGGAGAGCCTATGCCGCCATGATCTCCGTGATCGATGACGAGGTGGGAAACGTCGTGGCCGCCCTCGAGAAGAAGGGGATTCGCGACAACACTCTTATCGTTTTCATGAGCGACAATGGCGGCGTCGTCAACTCGATGTTTACGGGGGACACGAAGGTAAACGGCAAGCTGCCTGCGGATAACGGCCCCTATCGTGACGGCAAAGGCACTATCTATGAAGGGGGCACCCGCTCGGTTGCCTTCATGAACTGGCCCGGCAAGATCAAGCCTGGTGTCTTCAATGGCCTTATGCACGTCGTTGACATGTTGCCAACGCTGTCCGGGCTAGCCGGTGCCAAGCCTGGCAAGGACAAACCGCTGGACGGCATGGATATGTGGCCGGCCATCAGCGAGGGCAAACCTTCGCCGCGCACTGAGATTGTCTACAACGTTGATCCGATGGCCGGCGCGGTGCGTGAGGGCGATTGGAAATTGGTATGGGCAGCAGCGTTGCCGCAAAAGATAGAGCTTTTCAATTTGGCGCAGGACAAATCGGAAGCGACCAATCTGGCCGACAAAAATCCGGATAAAGTCAAGGAGTTGCAGGCAAGGATTACGGAACTCGCAACCCAGATGAAGCCTCCGCTGTTGCTGATGGAAGCCGTGCGGTTGACGTACTTCACACCGTTGGTGACGCCAAGCCCGGAAGATATGTTTGCCGCGGGAGATTGAAAGGCAGATGAGTTCTGCCGTTCAGACGAGGCCGCCCAATGACTGAGGCACGACTTGCCGCAAAGCCGGCAGCCTCGTCGCATGGCGATATGCTCTGGATCCCCGGCGGCGAGTTCCTGATGGGCTCGAACAGCCACTATCCGGAGGAGGCGCCGGCGCATCGCGTCGTCGTCGGCGGCTTCTGGATGGATCGCACGACGGTCACGAATGCCGAATTCAGGCGCTTCGTCGAGGCGACCGGCTACGTTACGCTGGCCGAGCGCCCTGCAAATGCGGCTGACTATCCCGGAGCCAGCGTCGATTCGTTGGCTCCGGCTTCAGCCCTGTTCGTCAGGCCGCCGCGCGGCATTGATCGCAGCAATCACTACAACTGGTGGGCTTACGTCCGGGGAGCAAATTGGCGGCATCCACGCGGGCCAGCCAGTGGCCTCAAGGGGCTCGAGGGCCATCCTGTCGTGCACATCGCCTACGAGGACGCCGAAGCCTATGCCAACTGGGCGGGAAAGGCGCTGCCGACCGAGGCCGAGTGGGAGTTTGCCGCGCGCGGCGGGTTGGAAGGCGCCGAATTCGTATGGGGCGACGAACTGACCCCCGGCGGCCAGCATATGGCCAACACCTATCAGGGCGAGTTTCCATTCCGCAACGATTGCGAGGACGGCTACGAATGGACCGCGCCGGTCGCCTCGTTCCCGGCAAACGGCTATGGCCTCTACGACATGGCCGGCAATGTCTGGCAGTGGACTGTCGACTGGTACCAGGAGCACCGGCAGATCGAGAGCCCGTGCTGCACGATGACCAATCCGCGCGGCGGCGAGCGCGAGGCAAGCTATGACCCGCTGACGCCCGACATCAGGATCCCGCGCAAGGTGACCAAGGGCGGATCCTTCCTATGTGCTCCCAGCTACTGTCGACGTTACCGCCCGGCCGCTCGCATGGCTCAGCCCGTGGATACGTCCACCTGTCACCTTGGCTTTCGTTGCATCGCGCGTTCGTCGTGAGGGGAGCGTGCTTGTGCTCGGCCGATGTCAGCGCGTGAAGGCATCCACAAAGGGTAAGCAATGGCGCGGTCTAGACCGTTATGCAGGCACGCCGTAGGAAGTATATCGGCTCTCTTCCTTGCGCTGACGGCGTGCGCGACAGGGCCCGAGGGCGTTCTTACGCCGATCCCCGCGAGCCTGGTCTCGCCGGCGGCCTCGGATGTTACGATGCTGGTTGCGACCAGCCGCAAGCCTTCCGGCGATCCGGCGACCTTGTTCACGGGCGAGCGAAGCCCGGCACTTTCCTTGACCGACCTCACCATCTCAATCCCGCCGAACCGTGCGCCCGGCACGGTCGAATGGCCGAAAAAGCTGCCGCCCGATCCCCGAAAGGACTTCGCCGTCGTTGCCGCGAAAAACCTGTCGATCCCCGAAGCTCACAAATGGCTGCATTCTCATAATTCGAACGGCCATGTTCTCGTCTTCGTGCATGGCTTTAACAACAGGTATGAGGATTCGGTTTTCCGCTTCGCGCAGTTTGTGAGTGACTCAGATGCGAAGGTCACGCCTATCCTCTTCACGTGGCCGTCGCGCGCCAGTGTGCTCGGCTACAACTACGACAAGGAGAGCACCAATTTTTCACGCACCGCATTCGAGCGGACGTTGAAGGCCTTGACTGACGACCGCGGCGTGACGGACGTCACGGTCATGGCGCACTCGATGGGCACCTGGCTCGCGATGGAATCATTGAGGCAGATGGCGTTGGAGGACGGGCGCGTTTCGCCCAAGATCAGGAACGTCATCCTGGCATCTCCCGATCTGGACGTGGATGTCTTCGGCCGCCAGTGGACCGAGCTCGGACCGAAAAAGCCGAAGTTCACCATCACCGTCTCACGGGACGATCGGGCGCTTGCCGTTTCGCGTCTGATCAGGCAATGTCGATAGGGTGGGGCAGGCTGATCCGTCAAAGAAGCCGTACAAATCGAAGCTTGAGGCGGCCGGAATAACGGTTCTGGATCTGACCGACGTGAAGACCGCGGATCGCTTGAACCACAGCAAGTTTGCCGAAAGTCCTGAGATCGTTCAGTTGCTTGGGGCGCAACTCGCTTCCGGCCAAAGCTTGACGGACCAGAGAGTGGGCCTTGGCGACGAGCTTGGCCTGGTGGTCGCCGGCACGGTCGACACGATCGGCAACGCCGCGGCAACGACGGTCAGCGCGCCCATTGCGGCGGTTGAGGGGAACACGAACAAACCGCCGCCCGACGACCTGGAGACGATACTGAAGGGCGATGCGACGACGCAGTGATTCGTAGCCCCAGTGTTTACTCGGTTCTTCGTGGCTGCGGAAAATCGTCAGCGCTGGGACTGCGCTACTCCGTTGAGGCGATAAGGTTGGTGATTGCACATTCGCCGGGAACAATGCAGCCTAGCCTTGAGGCTCGAAACCTACCTCCCGGGGCGGGACCATGCAGGAAGGACACGCAGCACAGCAGCCGGTGCAGAAGTCATGACACGCGCCCAGTTGGCCGGCGTCATCCTGGGCTTGTCGCTGGTAGCGGCGCTTACAATTGTCCGGGCGCGCGACCCGCAGCCGTTGAGACTGGCCCGCGAAGCGACGTTCGACCAATATCAGAGGCTGGCACCTCGCCACTTCGAGTCGATGCCCGTGCGCGTGGTCGACATCGACGAGGCCTCATTGCAGCAGTTCGGGCAGTGGCCGTGGCCCAGGGATCGCATGGCGGCTCTGGTCGAGAAACTGACGGAGCTTGGTGCGGCAGCCATCGCATTCGACATCCTTTTCGCCGAGCCCGATCGTCTGTCGCCTCGCACTGTCGTCCGCGACGTGCCAGGCATCGATCCTGCCGTGCTCGACCGCCTGCCCGACAACGACGAGATCTTCGCCCGGTCGATCGCCGGCAAACCAGTTATCCTGGGTTACGGCATCTCCAACGAAGGGAACTATCGTCCGCGAATGAAGGCTGGCATCGCCTTTACGGGCGAAAGCCCGGTCGATGCTCCTCCCCATATCAAGGCAGCCACACCGTTGCGGCCGCAGCTTGAGGCCAATGCCGCCGGCATCGGACACATCAGCCTCAATCCGGGCAGGTCGACCGCTGTTGTGAGGGCAACTCCACTTTTTCTGACTGATGGCGAGCAGCTTTATCCGGATCTTGCCCTCGAAGCCATGAGGGTAGCGCAAGGCGCCTCCACCTATCTCATTGCCGGCGCGCCGGATCGGCAGGGCATAATGACCTCCGTCAAGATCGGCGACTTCATTATCCCGGTGACCTCGGCCGGCGAACTCTGGCTCTATGTCAGTCCCGACAGGGCGGAACGGTATGTTTCGGCGAAGGACGTGCTCGCACCCGACGGCGTCTCGCCCGAAACAAGGGCCGCGATCGACGGCAGCATTGTGTTTGTCGGTACTTCCGCCGCCGGGCTCCAGGATATTCGTGTCACGGCACTCGGTGAGAACGTGCCGGGCGTCTCGCTCCACGCGCAGATGGTTGAACAGATACTGTCCGGCCACTATCTGTCGCGGCCCGACTGGGCAAACGGGCTGGAAATCGCGTCGATCGCGATGCTGGGCATCCTTTTGGTGATTCTCACGATTTTCGTAAGCCCCGCGATTGCGCTCGCCTGCGGCCTGGCGATCACGGGCCTGGCGCTCGTCGCATCATGGCTCGCCTTTTCGCTTGCGGGACTGCTGTTCGACCCGTTTGCGCCGATCGTCATGGGCACGATCACGCATTTCGCGACAACCTCTTTCCGCTTCCTGGTGACTGATCGGGAGCGGCGCGCGATCCGGCGGGCCTTCGGCCAATATTTGTCGCCATCGCTTCTCTACCGCATCGAGCACACGCGCAACGCACTTCGTCTTGGCGGAGACGACCGCGAGCTGACCGTGATGTTTGTCGATGTGCGCAACTTCACCGAGATCAGCGAAAGACTGCCGCCCACAGCTGTCGTGCGGTTTCTGAACACGCTTCTCGACGCGCTCAGCCGTCATGTCACCGCCAATGAAGGCACACTCGACAAGTTCATCGGCGATTCGATCATGGCCTTTTGGAATGCCCCGGTCGATGTCACCGACCATCCTACCAAGGCCGTTCGCGCGGCATTGGCCATGCGCGAGACGATTGCCCGCCTCAACGAAAGCGATGCATTCGGATTCGGGGCCGGGCAGACGGTTCGCATCGGTATCGGAATCCATACCGGCGTCGCCTGCGTCGGAAACATGGGTGCGGAGTCGCGATTCAACTATTCGGCCGTTGGCGACGCGGTGAACATAGCAGCGCGTATCGAGACAGCCTGCAAGACGGTGAGTTTCGACATCCTCGCATCCGACGACACAGTAAGATCACTGCCAGGCTGGGCCTTGCTCGACGCGGGATCGCTGGAGCTCAAGGGAAAGAGCTCCAGGACCAGAATCAGTGCCGTCGTCGGCGATGAAAATGTTGCGTCGTCGCCCGATTTTGCGGAATTGCGGCTTCTCCACGGCAAGCTCGTCGAGGCGTTGCAATCGCGCTTGCCAGGCAGCCGAAAGATCATCGCGGCGGCCAAAGCCAAGGCTGCAAGCCTGCCGGCAGGCTTGCAGGACTTCTATGGCCGGATAGCGCGTAGAGCGGATGATTTTGTTGCCAAAGGGGCGGCAGCGGCGGTGGAAGTGAATGCCGGCTATGCCGAACAACAATTCGGCTCCGGTTCCTGACCTGCGTTCATACAGGGCGGTCGACCGCCTGACTCGCTGCTGTTCAAGGGCAATGATGTGGTCCACCCCGACGTAGAGGCGAGTTAGCCCCGGCCGGGCGGCGAAGTCGAATATCGGACTCGCCAAGAAAAAGAGCGGCTATCCGTGGCTCTTGCCGTTGCCACCGCCCTTGCCCTATCCCTTCTTGCCAGGACCGTAAGATTTTCCGGGATTGCTGGGATCGTGCTTACCCGGATCATTTCCATGTCCGTTGTTGCCGTCATCCACCTCGCCCTTCGGCGGCGGCTCCGGCGGGCTCGGCGGATTGGGCGTGCCCGGACTGGGTGGCGCCGGTGAGTTGCGCTGCTGCGGCCGCGGCGTATGTTCCTGCTGAATGGCAGCCGTAAGCCCGCAATTTCCGCCGATTGCGCCAAAGCTTCCCGAAAGCTGCTGATTGCCGGTCAGAAACGGCAATGCCCGCGAGGTGCCGAGTGTGGTGAGCACGGATCGATTGACCTTGATAACGTCGGTCATTGCGCCCGATGGCGTCGCGACCACACAATCGCAGCGCCGCTTCAGTTCCCTGCATCCGCCGCCGCCGCAGAATCGGGCCGTCCCCTTCAGGAGCACGACGGCGGTTTTGCCGTTGGGCGCGATGTGGACATCGAATGCTGTTCCCCGCACGCCTATCGTGCCCGCAGGCGTCACGATCTGGTAGGCGGATGAAGGCGAGCTTCCGCTTATCCAGCGAAACGTTCCCTTGGCAGCGCGGATGGTAAGCTTCTTCACCGAATTATCATCGTTGAAGACATACTTGTCGATGACGACTGAAGAACCCCATCCCACCGCCAGCTTGGTGCCATCCAGGAACACGAATTGGCCAAGCCCGGAATTGGATGTACTGATCCGTTCGTCCCGATGAACGGGTGACTTGACTTCCAGCGGTCCGCTTGCGCCGGTAACGGCAGTTTTGATCACGACTGCCTGGCCCACTGCTTCGGCGGCTTTGGTGGGTGTCGCATTGTTGAGCGTCGCGGCCAGAGCGACAATAGCAGCCCACCTCAAGGACGGCATAGCATCCTCCTGCAAATGCCTTTATTAGCATATGCTTGAAGAGGAGGCATACATCAATTGAAGTAGGACATAGCTCTTTCGCTCAGGCAGCGCTCGAAAGCACAATCGTCGACGCCAGGCTCTGTGCCGCGCACGGCGCAACAAGACCGGCGTGGCTGATGCGCTGGGGATTGCATCTGATGCGCATGGCAGCTGGGCAGACGTTGAGTAATACAATTGAAAAAATTGCGTCCTCATGTTCAAAGCAGGTCGGTAGACCCGCGAGGATGGTTTCGAATTCCGGGTCGCCCACGGTCCTCAAAACGAGAATTCTAAAAGACGTTCAACAATGACCCAGCACGCACAAGACGCTCGAATTCTCATGTACAGCCACGACACGTTCGGGCTCGGCCACCTGCAGCGCTGTCGGACGATCGCGCATTCGCTGGTCGAGGATTTCCGCGGACTTCAGGTGCTGATCATTTCAGGCGCGCCTATCGCCGGTGCCTTCGACTATCGCGCCCGTGTCGACTTCGTGAAGATCCCCAGCGTCATCAAGTTGCGCAACGGCGAGTACACCTCGCTGGAAAAGGATATCGATCTGCATGAGACGCTAAGGATGCGGCAGTCGATCATCCGCCACACGGCCGAGACCTTCCGGCCGGATATCTTCATCGTCGACAAGGAACCGCTCGGCCTGCGCGGTGAGATCGAGGACACGTTGTCCTACCTCAAGACGCGGGGTACCACGCTCGTGCTTGGTCTGCGCGAGGTAATGGATGCGCCGCATCTGCTCGAAGCAGAGTGGGCACGCAGGGATGTGATGCGCAAGATAGGCCTGTTCTACGACAAGGTCTGGGCCTATGGCCCGCCGGATTTCTACGATCCGTTGACCGGCCTGGATGTGCCGCCGGCTGTCAGGGCAAAGATGAGGTTCGTCGGTTTCCTGCAACGGAGCCTGCAGCGGATCGAGTTGCCCGGCCACCGGCCCGAGGGCGAGTATATCCTCGTTACCACCGGGGGCGGCGGTGACGGCGCGGAACTGATCCACGACGTCATCGATGCCTATCAGCAGGACCCGCAATTGCAGCATAGGGCACTGATCGTGCTTGGGCCTTACATGCCGGCACGCAAGCGCAACAAGCTGCTCAAGAAGGGGGCCAAGATCCCCTACATCAAGATCATCGAGTTCGACAACCGCATGGAAGATCTGATTGCAGGGGCCAAGGCGGTAGTGGCGATGGGCGGTTACAACACCTATTGCGAGATACTGTCTTTCGACAAGCCGGCGCTGATCGTGCCGCGCACCGAGCCTCGGGAGGAGCAATTGATCCGCGCTCGGCGCGCAGCCGAACTCGGCCTCATCGAGATGCTTTTGCCGGAAGAAGCCAAGGATTCCCAGCGGTTTGCCGATGCGCTGGTGATGCTGCCGGACCGGCCCCGCCCATCCCAGAGCAATCCGCATCTGAGGCTGGAAGGGCTGCCCCATATTTCCGAAATCGTCGCGGAACTGCTCGACCGGCGGGCCAGTCCTCACCTTTCGGTCATTGAAGGAATGAACTGAGTTGCGACGCCGCAAGATCGTCGTGGTTCTAAAGGGCTATCCACGGCTGTCGGAAACCTTCATCGCGCAGGAACTGCTCGGTCTGGAGCGCGCGGGGTTCGACCTGATACTCGTCGCGCTCAGGCGGCCGACCGACGCAAAACGCCACCCCGTGCATGACGAGATCAAAGCGCCCGTCCATTATCTGCCGGAATATCTGCATGAAGAGCCGCTGCGCGTGGTTCGCTCGCTGTTCGCCTATCTGCTGCGGCCGGGCTTCTGGCGCGCGCTCGGATCGCTGGCTGCCGATCTCCCCCGCGACTTTACGCGCAATCGCGTGCGCCGCTTCGGGCAAGCGCTCGTGCTGGCGGCCGAATGGCCGGAAGACGCGGGATGGTTGCATGCACATTTCGCGCACACGCCGGCATCGGTGACGCGCTATGCCAGCCAGCTTCGCAGCCTGCCCTGGAGCTGCTCGGCCCATGCCAAGGACATCTGGACTTCGGCGGACTGGGATCTGGCCGGCAAGCTCTCCTCCGCGCGCTGGACGGTCACCTGCACGAAAACCGGTTTCGACCGTCTGAAAGAACTCGCCAACGGCAAGTCGTCCGTGCATCTGAGCTACCATGGGCTCGACCTTGATCGCTTCGGCAGTTTCGGCGAGGCGCGAAAGCAGCATGACGGCTCGGCGCCGGACGAACCGGTCATCATTCTCAGCGTCGGGCGCGCCGTTGAAAAGAAAGGTTACGATACCTTGCTGCAGGCCCTTGCCCTCTTGCCTGGCGATTTGGCGTGGCGTTTCGAGCATATCGGCGGCGGCGAGCACCTGGAACGGCTCAAGGCCCTGGCGCAAAAGCTCGGACTGGATGGCCGCGTCTCCTGGAAGGGCGCGCTTGCTCAGGAGGAGGTGCTTGACCACTACCGCCGCGCCGACATCTTCGCCTTGGCCTGCAGGATCACCGCGAATGGCGACCGGGACGGTCTGCCGAATGTTCTAGTGGAGGCGGCCAGCCAGCGGCTTGCCTGCGTGTCGACCGATATTTCCGGCGTGCCGGAGCTTTTATCGCCGGATGAAACCGGGCTGCTGGTTCCGACGGAAAACCCAATTGCCCTGGCACAGGCGCTGGAGCGCCTGATCCGTGATCCCATGCTGCGCGCCCGTCTCGGCGACGCCGCGGAGCGGCGCGTGCGCGGCAATTTCGATCATATGGCAAGCATTGGACAGCTCAAGGAACTGTTCGAGCGCGAGTGGCGGGCCGCCGATTGAAGCAGCTGCGCGCCTTCCTCTATGTCCAGCACCTGCTCGGCATCGGCCATCTCGCGCGCTCCAGCCGCATCGCAGCGGCCCTGGTCGATGACGGGTTTGACGTAACCGTCGTGACCGGCGGCGCGCCGATCGCGGGGTTTCCGGGACCAGGGGTAAAAACTGTAACCCTGCCACCTGTCACCTCCGGCGATGAAGGATTTTCCGGACTTGTCGACCTGCAGGGCAAACCCATCGACGACGATTTCAAGAAGCGGCGTTCAGAGATGCTGCTGCAGGCATTCCGGGATTGCAGGCCCGATATCGTGATCGTCGAGGCGTTTCCATTTGGACGCCGGCAGATGCGTTTCGAACTCTTGCCGCTGATCGAGGCCATCGATGCGACGTCGCCCAGACCGCTGCTGGCGACCTCCGTCCGTGATATCCTTCAGGAACGCGTCAAGCCGGGCCGAAACGAGGAAACGGTCGATCTCATCAACAGGCATTTCGACCTTGTCATGGTCCACGGCGATCCGGCTTTCGCAACCATCGACAAGACATTTCCACTGGCTGGGGCGATCAGGGCCGAGGTTGCCTACACAGGCCTCGTTGCTGCGCCGCCACCGCCCGCGGCCTCCGAGCGCTTCGATGTGCTGGTGTCGGTTGGCGGCGGAGCTGCCGGAAGGAGCCTTGTCAGCTCCACCGTCGCAGCGGCGCAGAATGCCAACAACGGCTGGAAATGGTGTTTGATCACCGGGCCAAACCTGCCGAAAGACGAGTTTGACGCGATCGCACGCGATGCCACGCCGGGTCTGTCCATCTTCCGGTTCCGCGAGGATTTCGCCAGCCTGCTGACGGGCGCCCGCCTGTCGGTCTCGCAGGCGGGTTACAACACGGTCTGCGATGTCCTGCGCGCGGGTTGTCGCTCCCTGCTTGTTCCATTTGCAGCCGGCGGGGAAACCGAACAGACGGTTCGCGCCCTGATGCTCGAACAACTCGGTCTTGCAACGGTGCTGATGGAAAAGGACCTGACGCCCGAAGGTTTGGCGCAGGCGATCGAACAGGCGCTTGTGGCACCGACGCCATCCGCGCATCGTCTCGATCTGGAAGGGGCGTGTCACTCGGCGCAAATCCTGCGCGAGCGGCATCGAACATGGTCCCTAAAAATGGGGTCCGGTCTCGGAAAAAGGACATGATCAAGCAGACGGCGGGGCCTAAAGCGCGTCGCGCTGAAACGGATTCAGTCGACGCGCTTTAAGTCTTTGTTTTGATGCATGTCGTTGTCCAAACCGCTACGCGCTTTTGGGCGAAATGCTTAAACAGTTCCAATCAGCATGAAGCGCGTATATTTCTTTGTCGGCAGTTCGCCGGAGAACCGCACCTCCCTGAGCGCCGCCATTGCCTCGAAGGCTGCCAGTGAAGCCACGCAGTTGATGTGTGTCGGCTCGCTGAAATAATCGTTGGATTGCAGCAGTACATTCGTACCCCGCGGAAGCAGGGCAAGCCAGGCGCGCAGATCGGCTATGTGTTCGCAGCTCGTATTGACCACCAGGTCGGGCCGGCCGGCCGCATAGTCGAGTGCGTACATATCTGCCGTCAGCGCCCGAAACCGGTCGCCGGCTTCCCGGTTGAGGGTTTGGGCGACCGGCGCGACTTCGGGGTCGATGTCGATGCTGTCGACCGCCGCGACGTCGAAGCGGGCGTCGTTGAAAAGCATTGCCGGCAATATGCCGTACCATCCACCCACAACCCATATGCGCCCGAACCGGCCGCCGCAGCTTTCGAACAGCCTGTCGAGCGCCCACATCTTGCAGGCGACCTGCTTGTGATTGAAGGCGTTGGCGATGTCGGCCTTCGGATGCTTGGCGATGACACGCGCCAGCCCTGCCACGAGAGGGTGTTTGACATAGGCAGCAATTCCCCGCGTGAGGTCCAAAGCCTGCTCGTGCCCGTCCATGCCGGCATTGCGCGGTTGCGTAACATCCATCATATTCGCCTTGTACGTTGGGATTTCGGGCGACACAACGCAATCTTGCCCCGCCAAGCCGCCTCGCAGGCTTCGAACGTGTCGCCGGCGATGATTGCCGATGCGCCGTTCACCGGCTGGTACTTTTACTTTGTTCCTTAAACTGAAGGTCCGCAGTCCAATATGGAAGCCAGCCTAGCCCGCTATATCTGGACGCACACCAAGAAGCAGCAGCTCTGGATATTGATTATCGTCTTGCTTTCGATGATCCCGTATTTCATGTCCTTTGACCTGCCGAAGCTGATCGTCAACGGCCCGATCCAAGGTAGAGGCTTCGAGCAACCGGGCGCGACCCAGTCATTCATGAGGCTCCACTATAACTTGCCGTTCATTGGAGAGGTCCAGTTCTTCTCCGGTTTTCAGCTCGACCGCACGGCGACGCTGTTTGCCCTGAGCCTTGTGTTCCTCTTGCTGGTCGTCATCAACGGCCTGTTCAAACTCTACATCAACACCTACAAGGGCCGGCTCGGCGAACGCATGCTGCGGCGTATCCGCTTCGATCTGGTCGATCGTGTGCTGCGGTTTCCGCCCCGTTACTTCACGCGTGTGAAATCCGCCGAAGTGGCAACCATGGTGAAGGACGAGGTCGAGCCGCTGGGCGGCTTCATCGGCGATGCCTTCCTGCAGCCGGTGCTGCTCGGTGGCCAGGCGCTGACGGCCATGCTGTTCATCCTGGTCCAGAACTTCTGGCTCGGAATGATAGCGGCCGTGATCGTGGCGATCCAGATCGTGCTCATCCCGCGAATGCGGCGGCGGCTGATCGTGCTCGGGCGCAAACGGCAGTTGACGGCGCGCGCGCTTTCGGGCCGCGTTGGCGAAATCGTCGACGGCATCGGCGCGGTTCACGTCCACGATACATCAAACTACGAGCGCGCCGACATAGCTGCCCGGCTCGGGCTCATCTTCAAGATCCGCTTCGATCTTTACCAATGGAAATTCATGGTGAAGTTCCTGAACAATTTCCTCGCGCAGGTCACGCCGTTTCTGTTCTACATGGTCGGCGGGTATCTGGTTATCCAGGGGCGGCTGGATGTCGGCCAGCTCGTGGCCGTAATCGGCGCCTACAAGGACCTGCCCGGACCGATGAAGGAACTGATCGACTGGGATCAGGACCGGCAGGATGTCCAGGTCAAATATCAGCAGGTCGTTGAACAGTTCACGGTTGAGGGTCTCATTGCGCCGAGAATCGGGGCATTGACGATCGACGATCCCGGTCCGATGACCAACCCGCTGTCGGCGATCAGCCTGTCCATGGCAGACGATGGCGGTGCAATGCTCCTCGACCGTGTCTCCCTCCAGGTCAAGCCGGGCGAGACGGTGGCGCTGGTCAGCACCGCAACAGGTGGCGCGGAGGCGCTTGCGGAGGCCTTCGCGCGACTGAACTGGCCGAACAGCGGAAGGGTCGCTTCGGGCGCCGACGACCTGCTTGAACTCCCCGAGGCAGTGACCGGCCGGCGCATGTCCTATGCCTCGTCGGATGTTTTCCTGTTCCAGGCAAGCCTCCGCGACAACCTGCTCTACGGGTTGAAGCATGCGCCGCTGACATCGGTGACTTATGACGGTGTCGCGGCAGACCAGCGCCGCTGGAACATCAGCGAGGCGAGCCGGTCGGGCAATCCGGATCTCGATATCCACAGCGACTGGATCAACTATGCTTCCGCCGGCGCTACCGGCCCGCACGACCTCTTTGAAGCCGTGCGCCGCGTGCTCGACGCGGTTGTTCTGTCACGCGACATTCTGGATCTTGGCTTGCGCTCTTCGGCCGACCTCACGCGTCACACGGAGCTTGCCAGGCGTATCGTCGAACTGCGCGCGGCGCTGCGAGCCCGGCTGGAACACGAAGGGCTGAGCGGACTGGTGGTTCCTTTCGAACCGGGCGCCTACAACAAGGAAGCAACGATCGGCCAGAACCTGCTCTTCGGCGCTGCCGCCGGCCCGGATCTGGCCGACAGGGCTCTGGCGGCAAATCCCTATTTTGCTTCCGTGCTGAGGCAAGCCGGCCTCGATCGCACGCTCTACGAAATGGGCATGGAGATCGCCGAACAGGCGATCGAGCTGTTTGCCGACCTGCCGCCCGATCACCCGTTCTTCCAGCAACTCACCTTCATGAGCGCCGAGGAGATACCCGCCTACGAAACCTTGCTGCAACGGCTCAAGAACCGTCCCTACGAGACGGTTTCGGAGAGCGACCGCGCCATGATCGTCACCTTGAGCTTTGCCTATATCGAGCCCCGGCATCGCTTCGGCCTGCTGAGCGACGAATTGATGAACAACATCGTCGCCGCACGCAACCGGTTCTATGAAGACCTGCCGCCCGAGTTGCAAAACGCGGTCGAACGGTACGATCCTGCCAAATACATTGCCGCGGCTACCGTCATGGACAATGTCCTGTTCGGGCGTCTGGGCAGCAACCACCCCGACGCGCCGGACCGAATACGCTCCATCGTCTATGACATTCTTGATGAACTGGGGCTTTATGCCGAACTGCTGGATGTCGGTTTGGACTTCAACGTCGGCGCCGGCGGCAGGCGGCTGACCGGTGGACAGCGACAGAAGCTCGATGTTGCCCGGGCCCTGCTCAAGCGTCCCGATTTTCTCATCCTCAACCGGCCGCTGTCTGCGCTCGACCAGCGCGTACAGGACAAGGTGCTGCAAAACGTGCTCGAGGAAGCCAGACGCGACGGCCATTCGCCGGCAATTGTGTGGGTCGTGACGAATCCGGCAATGGCGATGATGTTCGATCGCGTTGTCGTCTTCGACTCGGGTCGTTTGGTGGAAGACGGAACACACGAGGGACTTTTGGCAGGGGACGGTATTTTCAAGGAACTGCTGTCATAGAGCATTGGACATTCAGAGATGATCATTCTGCCGGTGGGAACTTACCGCAAGGTCAAGGGATTAAGGTTTTCGGCTGATCGGGCTCGCCACGTTTCGCGTGGTTCGTCCCGCTATCCGCAAGCAGAATTGATTCCATCTGCGCGTCGGTTGTTCTAGTCTCGCAGACGTGAATGTTGGGAAGGTTTGCGACAATGCTGCTCAAGGATGAGGTTGGAATGCTGCAACGCGTTCCCTTGTTCTCCGGCATAGAGCCGGCAAAGCTCAAGCTGCTTGCGTTCACATCCGATCGCGTAAGCTACAGCGCCGGCCAGATTCTTTTCCGGCAGGGCGACGAGGGAGACGCCGCCTATGTCATCCTTTCAGGCAAGGCGGATATTCTGGTCGATTCCGACAGCGGACCGATAAAAGTTGCCGAACTGGTGCCAAATTCGATCGTTGGCGAGATCGCCATATTGTGCAACAGCAATCGCACTGCCACCGTCAAAGCCGCAAGTCCGCTGGAAGCCTTGAGAATCCGCAAGGATCATTTCCTGAGGCTTATGAGGGAGTTCCCTGACATGACCATCGAGATGGTGCGGGTCCTCGCCGATCGCCTGAGCCATACGACCGCGGATCTAATCGACGCACGGAGCGCCAAGTAACGAGTGACGCGCGCTTGATCCTTGCCGTCGTGACGACACCGGCTACCATGGGCGACTGGACTGTGAAGGGCTAGCATGGACGACGACGTTTTCCTGGTCAGGTTTTGGGGCGTCCGCGGCAGCATTTCGGTATCGGGGCCAGAATTCTCCCGCTATGGCGGCAACACGATCTGCATTGAGATGCGATGCGGCAAGCATACGCTTCTGTTCGACGCGGGCTCTGGCCTGCGGCCTGCCGGCAGGGCGCTTCAGGCCTCGGGCGTGACCGATTTCGACCTGTTTTTCACCCATTGCCATTACGATCACATCATTGGGCTGCCGGCTTTCAAGCCGATCTATGACCGGAGCGTCAAGGTCAGGCTCTGGTCCGGCCACCTAGCAGGACGCACGACGACCCGGCAGATGGTCGATGAATTCATGCGGCCGCCGTGGTTTCCGGTGAGGCTCGATATCTGCAAGGCAACCATCGACTGCCGCGATTTTGTATCCGGAGACGTGCTTCGGCCGCGCGAAGGGGTGGTGGTCCGAACGGGCAGTCTCAACCATCCGGGCGGCTGCATAGGCTACCGGGTCGAATGGGGCGGCCGCGTCGTGGCGATGATCACAGACACTGAGCACGAGCCGGACAAACTCGATCAGGCGGTGCTCGGCCTGATCGAAGATGCCGACCTCGTCATTTACGATTGCACCTACACCGAGGAGGAAATGGAACACCGCCGTGGAAACGGGCACTCGACGTGGCAACAGGGCGTCAAGCTCTGCGAGGCGGCCGGTGCGCGGGAGCTTGCGCTGTTTCACCACGATCCGGCACGCACCGACAATGAACTGGACGAGATCGAGAAATTGGCCAAGGTGAGGTTTGCCGGCGCTTTTGCCGCGCGGGATGGCCAGACGCTCGAATTTCCGGCCTCATCGCGCAAAGCGCGCTGAGCTATTTTCCTCTATCTTCTTGTTTTGACGCAATTCCGGACGGAAAACCGCTCACACTTTTCCTGGAATTGCTCTACCGGCGCTGCGCCCGATCAATGTTTTGATCGGAAGCCATGCGCAGGCTTCAGTCCGTGCGGTGACTGAGAACAGCTGTTCGAGGAAAAGCCAGGCCGATTCATCATGGACCAAATGGTGGGTGAGCAGGCCGACCGGTTCGCCGCCGCCGGGCGCATGCCGCAATTGCGCGATGATAGCCTGAACCAACAGGCCATGATCGCGGCAACCGCGCGTGCCATGCCAATCCATGATGTCGACATTGCTGTTGATGACCGCCAGTGAAGCCGGTTTCGGCGGCCCGAAGACCGACAATGCCGCAAATCCTATCGACCCAAGGTCGGATACCAAGCCGGCGTCTATCCTGTTCCAGGGTGGCACCAGCATCGGAACGGCACGTGCGCCGTGCAGGCCCGTTACGTGCGACAGCCCGCGGGCCAGATCATCGAGCACCGCCTCGCGTGGCCGATGTGCGCCGAGTTCCTGCTTTTTCTGGTCCTCTGGCGCATGATTTCGGTGCGCCCAGCCATGGATTGCGACCGTGGCATGCGACGCTTCGTCAAGCCGGACGACAAGCTTCTCGTCGGTTAGGGCCGGAATGACGGCGAGAGTGACCGGAACCGCGAATTGACCGGTGAGGTCGAGCAGCCGATCAAGCGCAGGCGTCGGATCCACGGCGTCATCGTCGCGCAGCCAGAACTCTGTCTTGCGGTCCGTCCGTTGCAGGCACGCCAGTTCTTCCACCAAGGGTTGCCAAATCTGATCGGACGTCATGACACCGGGATCTTCGCCAGGAGTGCGGCCAGACGCGCCGCCGCAGCATCGAGGGAACGTTCCTCGAGGACGAAGCGTCTGGCTTCCGCAGCCATGATGGTTCTTTCGGCGTCACGGACCAGAAGCCTTTCAATGGCGGAGGTGAACGCCCCCACATTGCCCGGCGGGGTGAGAATCCCGGTCTGGCCATCCCGCACGACCTCCGGAACGCCGGCGATGTCTTGAGCCACCACCGGAAGGCCGGCCGCCTGTGCTTCAAGATAGGCAACGCCATAGGCCTCGCCGCAACCCGGCCAGACGTAAATCCCGCCACCGTAGAGGACATCCGGCACGGCGGCAGGCTCAATCGCGCCGAGCCATTGGATACGATCGGCGGGCAAGCCGGCGAATTGCGCTTTGACCTCGTCACGGGCAGGCCCGTCCCCGACAACCGACATGGTCCAGGGCAGGTGGCCGATCGGACCGAGCGCTTGCGCCAGCATGCGATAGCTTTCGACTTTGTCGCCCGGGCGCATCATGGCGACGGTAACGAGGCGGGTCGGACAACCCCGTGCCGGCATTTCCCGGTATGCCGCCGTGTCAATGAATGGCGAAAGCATACCGAAAGCGGCGCCGGGAATCGCGTCTGCAAGTCCCTGACGATCTCTCTGTGTGAAGCAGATGTTTAGCGCTGCCTGTCCGACGGCTCGCGCCACCAACGCTTGCGTATCGGCCCATAGACCGGCGTTGCGCCGCCTCGAATAGGAGGCTTCCGCTGTTGCATAGGGGACAGCAAAGGCCGACGCCAGCTCTGGTCCGATCAGGTCGGGCGCCTTGTAGTAGGGATGGTAGGTAAACCAGAGATCGGGCTTGCCGTCACGATCCCAAAGCCTTGTCAGCCGCGCGGTTTCCTCCCGGGCCGCGATTTTGAGCGCATCGAAACTTCTCGGCTCCGGTTCGCGTAGATAAAAGCGCAATTCGGATGCAAGTTCGACGCTATGCCCTCCATGCTCCAACGCCTTGACCAGCGTCCGCGCCATCTGGCGGTCGCCGGAGGCAACGGGATCATTGGGTGACTTCAGCGGCGCGTAAAAGGCAATTCGCATCGCCGGACCCTATCATCGGAATGCCGGCGCAAGTCAATTTCGAAGCATGATCGACTTCACTCTTCAAGCAGTGGAATGTGCTATCTGATGTCCATGGAAACAGCTGTCGCGTCCGACCCGTTCGTTGCTTCTCTGCCGGTGTTGGCAAAGTTCGAAAGCGTTGCCGACATCGACAACTATCGGCCTCTCCCCGATGGCTGGGCGCTGGCGACCGCAGACATTGTCGGCTCGACCAAGGCGATCGAGGCCGGACGCTATAAAACCGTCAATATGGCCGGCGCCAGCGTTATTTCGGCTGTACTCAATGCGCTGGGTCGGCAAGATCTTCCTTTTGTCTTCGGCGGCGACGGTGCGCTCGTGGCGTTTCCCGGCTCCGCGCTGGAGATAACCCGCAACGCGCTAGCCGCTGTCCAGAGATGGGTGGCGGAAGAACTGGACCTGATCTTGCGCGCCGCAATCGTGCCGATAGAGGACATAAGAGCGCAAGGCCTCGATGTTCGCGTGGTGAGGTTCCAGGCCTCCGAAGCAGTTCTCTATGCCATGTTCGCCGGCGGCGGCGGCAGTTGGGCGGAAGCCGAGATGAAGGCGGGGCGCTATCGCATCGATCCGGCGCCGGCCGGCGCACGTCCGGATCTGACCGGCCTCTCCTGCCGCTGGAACCCGATCGAAGCCCGGCATGGCGAAATCGTCTCGATCATAGCCGTACCGGGGGCATCGCGCGATTCGCGCGGTTTTCAATTTCTGGCTTTCGACATCATCGCCCTTGCCGGCAGGCAGGAACGCGATGGCCACCCGGTGCCGGCGGACGGGCCGAACTATAGTCTACTGCCCGCCGGCCTCGATATCGAGGCGCGGGCCACGGCGCCTGCGGGACGGCGGTGGCTGGCGAAGCTGTGGGTTGTGTTCCTGATGACGCTCACGGCTGTCACCGATAGGTTTGGCTGGACCATCGGTAGGTTCGATCCGAAGATCTACAAACGCGACGTGGCCAGCAATTCGGATTTCCGGAAGTTCGACGATGGCTTGAAGATGACCATCGACGTTGACGAGGACGTCTTGCGACGGATCGAGAACCGGCTGAGACAGGCGGAAGAGGCGGGCATCTGCAACTATGGCCTGCACCGCCAGAAATCGGCCTTGATGACGTGCCTCGTCGCCTCGCCGCTGCAGCGCGATCACCTTCATTTCATCGATGGTGCGGCCGGCGGCTATGCGATGGCTGCCGCGAGCCTGAAGGCGAAGGTGCCGGTCTGACGACGGCTTGCGGAAATCGCTTTTCCACAATATGCCTCGGCGTACCTGGGACGGGTGGCCTCGTCAGGGAAGCGGACAGCCTGTCCGAATTGGCGGAAAGCAGATTTTTGGACGCCTCGCGATCGACATATGACAGTCTACTGAACCGGATTTCGACGCGCGCTGCGCAAGTCGGCGTAATCGGACTGGGCTATGTCGGGTTGCCGCTGGCGGTTGCGATCGCACGCGCCGGCTTCCCGGTTTCCGGCTTCGACATCGAAGCCCAGAAGGTCGAGAGCCTGAACAACGGCCACTCCTACATCGAGGCGGTGACGTCGACAGCCCTTGCCGGCCAGGTGGCGAGCGGACGGTTCCGCGCCACCGCGGACTTTGCCGAACTGGCCGACTGCGATGTCGTCATCATCTGCGTTCCGACACCGCTGACGAAAAACCGCGAGCCGGATCTCTCCTTTGTCAGGAACACGGCAGGCACCATCGCGAAGCATCTGCGTCTCGGCCAGCTGATCGTGCTGGAATCGACCACCTATCCCGGCACCACCGACGACGTGATCAAGCCCATACTGGAACAAACCGGCCTGCGGTCGAAGATAGACTTCTTCCTCGGCTTCTCGCCCGAACGCGAGGATCCCGGCAACCGCAGCTTTGAGGTCGCGACGATCCCCAAGGTCGTGGCGGGTGACGGCATTGAAGCGGCGGCGCTCGTGCAGGCTTTCTACCAGGGCGTGGTCAAGACCGTCGTCCCGGTTTCCACCACGGCGACAGCCGAGGCGGTCAAGCTGACGGAAAACATTTTCCGCTCGGTCAACATAGCCCTGGTCAACGAGTTGAAGGTCGTGCTCGGCGCAATGGGCATCGACATCTGGGAGGTGATCGAGGCGGCAAAGAGCAAGCCCTTCGGCTACATGCCTTTCTATCCCGGTCCCGGACTTGGCGGGCACTGCGTTCCGATCGATCCTTTCTACCTGACGTGGAAGGCGCGCGAATACGAACTGCCGACCCGCTTCATCGAGCTGGCGGCAGAGATCAACACGGCCATGCCGCGTCATGTGGTCGATGAGCTGGCGAAGGCGCTGGATCGGCGCTGCGGCAAGGCGCTCAGCCGCTCGCGCATTCTCATCATTGGGCTCGCCTATAAGAAGAATGTGCCCGACATCCGCGAAAGCCCTTCATTGCGACTCATTGAACTCATCGAGGAATGGGGCGGCAAGGCGGAATTCCACGATCCGCACGTTAGAGAAATTCCGACCACACGGGAGCATATGGCGATCAAGGGGCGTCGGTCAGTCGAATTGAGCGAGGCGGCCTTGAAGGATTTCGATGCTGTCGTCGTTGCAACCGACCACGACGCGATCGACTATCAGGCGATCGCCGATCACGCCCTTCTGATCGTCGACACACGCAATGTTTTTGGCCGCCTCGGGCTGGTCCGAGAGACGGTGGTGAAGGCCTGACGGCGTCTGAGCCGGCGAATTTTTTGCCCAGTGTCAGGATCGTGGTTGCACTCCGCCGGCTGCCTCGCCACATAACGCCATAAAACACAGATGCATTTACGCCTTCTCCTTGGCAGCAAGGATAGTCATCCGGGAAATTCTTCGCCGCTTTTGTCGCCGAAGCCGGCCTCGTTGACTTCGGGTGTCTTATCGCTGGGTCGTTGGCGGACTGTGTTATGACAGATCAGAGGATAATGGCTCCGTCTTCGACGGGTTTCGAGATAGCATGAGCACATCGCAAGCAGAAATTTCCACCATTCTCATGGATAAGGTTGCCGATTGGCTGACCCACTCGGCACTGGCGGGCAACGACCTGGAAACATTGGTAAATGGCTTTTGCGAACGGCTGGCTGCTGCCGGCCTGCCGCTGAAGCGGGTGCATTTGAGCTTCTCGATGCTTCATCCGCTTTATGACGCGCTTGGCTTCACCTGGGTTCGCGGCCAAGGCATCGAAGTGGAAAGCTTCCGCAAGCAGGCCGGCGCGCCGTCTGACAGATTCCTGACCAGCCCATACTACCATCTGCTCAGCAATAAGCTCGACCATCTGCGACGTCGGCTCGACCCGTCGGTGCTGTCGGAGTTTCCTGTTTTCGATGACCTCCGGCTTATGGGCGTCACCGATTACATGGCTTTCGTCCATCCCTTCAGCGGCAACACCAGTCAGGGCATGATGGGGTCTTGGTCCACCGACAGCGCCGCAGGCTTCAGCGAAAGTATGATTTCGGCGCTGCTGCGCATCCAGAGCCATCTCGCTATCGCCACCAAGATGGCGGTGCTCACCAAGCTCGCCGACAACATGATGACCACCTATCTCGGCGGCGACGCCGGCAGGCGCGTGCTGGACGGCCAGATCAAGCGCGGCGAGGGCGATACGATCCGGGCCGCATTGGTCATGGCCGATATGCGTGGGTCGTCAAAGCTTGCCGAAACCTCCGGTCGCGAAATCTATATCGATACGCTGAACCAGTTTTTCGACGCCGTTGCTGCACCTTTCAATCGCAACGGCGGGCAGATCATGAGTTTCATCGGGGATGGCTTCATTGCCGTCTACCCTTGCGAAAGGCACCGCTCACAGTCCGAGATCGCCTGCCAGGCTGCCCTCGCGGCAGCCCATAAGGCCACCGCGCGGATGATGGATCTCAATCTGCGCAGAAAGGAAAAGGCGTTGTCCGACATTAAATTTGGTATCGGCCTGCATGTCGGCAATGTGATGTTCGGCAATGTCGGGCTTACCGACCGGCTTACATTCTCTGTCTTCGGCGCGGCTGTAAACGAGGTTCAGCGCCTCCAGACCCTGACCAAGAAATATCCCCACAGCGTTCTCGCCAGCGAACACTTCGCCAGCTATTGCGGCGCCAACGGCTGGTTGACGCTCGGCAAGGAGGAACTGGTTGGCATCAAGCAGAAGCTGACGGTGCTTTCACCCGATTTGTCGGGTGCTCTCGCAGTCGATGAAGACGGTACGCTGGAGCCGATTTACGACCGAAGATCGGACGCCGAGCAGGTCATGCTGCTTCATCGCGATGCCGGGCGGCTGTCGGCGGGCGACCCGACGAAGCTTCAGTAACCGCCACGATCCGATCCGAACGCCTTTGGCATGCATCCGGTCACCCGTTCCGCCAGGGGACCGGCGACCGTTTCGAATCCAAGTTGCTCTAGGCTGGCAATGCGCTAGTCTCGCTTTCTGGGACCCGCCAGAGTGGGGCTGGTGTGAGAATGAATTTGGGTGTTGATCTACTGCGGATCGAAGATGTTGGCATCTCCTTTGCCATTATCGGGGGACCGTTGCATGCCGTCAGGCGCGCAAATCTTCGCGTTCTGCCCGGCAAGGTTACCGCGCTTGTGGGCGAGTCAGGTTCCGGAAAGTCGGTTCTGAGCCAGGCCGTGATGGGCATTTTGCCGAACACAGCCCATGTTCGCGGCCGTATCCTGTTTTCCGATCCCGAAAAACCCGGCACGACGCAGGATATCCTCAAGATGCCGCATGATGGACCCGAAATCCGGGCGTTGAGAGGCAGCCGCATCGGCAAGATCTTTCAGGAGCCGATGACATCGCTGTCGCCGCTGCACACGATCGGCAACCAAGTCAGCGAATCCCTGCAGATTCATACGCCCATGGCTCGCGCGGAGCGCAAGGCGCGGACCGAGGAAATGCTCAGCCTTGTCGGCTTTCCCAACCCCAAGCGCGCCTACGACATGTATCCCTTCGAACTTTCGGGAGGGTTGCGTCAGCGCGCCATGATCGCCATGGCGCTTATCTGCCGGCCCGCACTGTTGATCGCCGACGAGCCGACGACGGCGTTGGACGTCACCATCCAGGCGCAGATCCTACACTTGCTGCGCGGGCTTCAGACCAAGCTGAACATGGCGATGCTGCTGATCACGCACGACCTCGGCGTCGTCGCCAATGTCGCCGACGAGGTGGTGGTCATGTACCATGGCGAGATCATGGAAGCGGGACCTGTCGAGGCGATATTCCGCCGGCCAGGCCACCCTTACCTGAAGGGCCTGATGGCAGCCGTACCGCATTTCGACCTGAAGCCTGGCGAAAGGCTAAAGGCGCTCCGCGAGGTGCCGGTGAATGTCGGGAACCTGCTCGGCAAGCAGACGGCGCCGCCATCGAAGGGGCCAGACGATATCCTGCTGTCGGTCAGGGATCTGAAAAAGACCTTCACCATCCGCAAGTCCGGATGGTTCGGCGGGGATCATCAAACCACTGTTCGCGCCGTGGACGGCGTGAGCTTCGATATCAAGCGAGGTGAATGCCTGGGCCTGGTCGGCGAAAGCGGCTCCGGCAAAACCACCGTCAGCAAGATCCTCATGCGGGCTGTCACTCCCAGCGGCGGTTCTGTGATCTTCAACGGCCGCGACGGACCGATCGACGTCTTGCAAGGCGAGGCAGACGCCCTGCGCATGCTGCGCGCGAAAATCCAGATGGTTTTCCAGGATCCGGTTTCGTCGCTTTCACCGCGCATGACGGTGGAGAACATCTTGAGCGAGCCGCTGGAAATACATCAACGCGGCAATGCCGCGTCCCGACTCGCCATGGTCAAGAACCTGATGCAGGCAATCGGGCTCGATCCGCGCTTCATCAAGCGTTACCCGCACAGTTTCTCCGGCGGGCAGCGTCAGCGTATCGGCATCGCGCGCGCGTTGGCGCTGGGGCCTGAACTGCTGATCTGCGACGAGCCGGTTTCGGCGCTCGATGTCTCTGTCCAGGCGCAGATCCTGAACCTTCTGAAGGACCTGCAGAAGGAACTGGGCCTGACCTACCTGTTCATATCCCACAACCTGGCGGTGGTGGACTACATGGCAGACCGCATCGCGGTGATGTGCGGCGGGCGTATCGTCGAGCTCGCGCCGCGCGAAATCCTGCTCAGGAAACCGATCCACCCCTACACGCGCTCACTGGTCGCCGCAGTGCCTTTCCCCGATCTCGACAGGCCGATGGATTTCAGGACGCTGAAGCTCAGCGGCGCTTCCGACACCAGCGCATGGGGGGCGCAATTCCGCGACGATGGCGACGGGGGCATACTGTCGCCGCTCGATCTTGGCGGCGGCCACCTCGTGCTGGCCCGGCGTTCGGCCGATTTCAGCGAGTTGCGCCATTGATCAGCCGGCGCACCGTCCTTGGACTCATGGCTTCGGCATTTGTGCCGAGCACGTTGCGCGCGGGCGATCTGGAGCCGGAATTTCTTCAGCCGCTGCTGAAGGCCCTGGCGCTGCCGGCACTCGCCAAACGCTTGCCCAAGAGCCCGCGCGTGGTGAATCTCGCTGCGATAGGCCGACAGCCCGGCCAGTATGGCGGCACGCTGCGCACGATTATCGGCACCCAGAAAGATATCCGGCTGATGACGATCTATGGCTATGCTCGCCTGGTCGGCTATGACGAAAAGCTCAACCTGCAGCCCGACATTCTCGAGAGTTTCGACGTAGCGGATGATCGGGTCTTCACTTTCAAGATACGGGAAGGACATAAATGGTCTGACGGCAGCCTGCTGACGCCGGAGGATTTTCGCTATTGCTGGGAAGATGTCTGGCTGAACGATGAGCTTTCGCAAGGCGGGCTCGCCCCGGCCCTGCTGGCGGACGGCAAGCCGCCGCGCTTCGAGATCGTCGATCCGTTGACGGTGCGCTACAGTTGGGATGCGCCCAATCCCGACTTCCTGCCCAAGCTCGCCGCTGCTTCGCCGCTATCGCTTGTCCTGCCGGCCGCCTATCTCAAGCAGTTCCACAAGAAATACCAGGATCCGTTCCGGCTCGCCGGCCTGATGGAGGAGAACAGGGCCAAGAAATGGACGCTCCTGCATATCCGCATGTCGCGGCAGTATCGCCCGGAGAACCCGGAACTGCCGACGCTCGATCCCTGGCGGAACCGGACCAAGCCGCCGGCTGAGCAGTTCGTCTTCGAGCGGAACCCGTTCTTTCATCGAATAGACGAGAATGGCCGGCAACTGCCGTACATTGACCGGGTTGTCATGAATGTCAGCTCGTCGGCGATCATTTCCGCCAAGACCGGTGCGGGCGAGAGCGACCTGCAATGCATGGGAATTGACTTCAGCGACTACGCCTTCCTGAAGGACGCGGAGAAGCGCTACCCGGTGAAGATGCATCTGTGGAAACGCACACAGGGTTCGCGGCTGGCGCTGCTGCCCAATCTGAATTGTGCCGACCCGGTGTGGCGTGGCCTTCTTCGCGACGTACGCGTGCGCCGCGCGCTTTCGCTCGCAGTGGACAGGCGCGAGATCAATTTGGCCGTCTTCTACGGATTGGCTCAGGAAAGTGCCGATACTGTCCTGCCGGAGAGCCCGCTCTACCGGCCGGAATTCGCGAAAGCCTGGGTCGCCCACGATCCCGACCGGGCCAACGCCCTGCTCGACGAGGTCGGGCTTAAGACGCGCGACGATGACGGTCTGCGGATCCTTCCCGATGGACGCCCGGCGCAGGTCATCGTGGAAACGGCCGGCGAGAGCACGCTGGAAACCGACGCGCTCGAACTCATCACCGATCACTGGCGGCAGGTCGGCATCGCCCTGTTCGTCCGGACTTCGCAGCGAGACATCTTCCGCAGCCGCGCGCTTGGTGGCGAGATCATGATGTCGATTTGGTCGGGCATCGACAATGGCGTGCCGACCGCCGACATGAACCCGTACCAGTTGGCCCCCACCATCGACGACCAGTTGCAATGGCCGCTCTGGGGTGCTCACTACTTGTCTCACGGCACGGTCGGCGAGGCGCCCGACCTTCCGCCTGTGGTCGAGTTGATGGCTTTGCTCAAGCGCTGGAACGAATCGACCGAAGCCACGGAGCGCGCTGAAATCTGGAATTCAATGCTGTCGATCTACACCGATCAGGTGTTTTCGATCGGCACGGTGAACGGAACGCATCAGCCGGTTCTAGCGTCCTCGCGGCTGCGCAATCTGCCTGACAAGGCGCTCTACGGCTACGACCCGACCGCCTATTTCGGTGTCTATATGCCGGACACATTCTGGCTTGGAGAGTCCTGAGCGTGCTTCGATATATTGTCTGGCGCATCGCCGTGATGGTTCCAACGCTGCTGGTCATATCGGCGCTGGTGTTCACGATCATCGAACTTCCCCCGGGCGACTATTTCGACAGCTATGTTTCCGAGCTTCGGGCTCAGGGCGAAGCGGTGGATTCCGATCGCATCCAGATGATGCGGAAGGAGTATGGTTTCGACAAGCCGCCGGTCATTCGCTACTTCTACTGGGTCGGCGGAATGCTGCACGGCGATTTCGGCTATTCCTTCGAATATGAGCTGCCGGTTCGCGATGTCATCGGTGACCGAATGTGGCTGACCGTGCTGGTTTCCTTCGTCACGATCATCTTCACCTGGCTCATAGCCTTTCCGATCGGCATGTACTCCGCCACGCATCAATACAGCTGGGGTGACTACGGCCTGACGTTGTTCGGCCTTCTAGGCCTTGCCATTCCAAACTTCATGCTGGCGCTGATCCTGATGTATTTCGCAAACATCTGGTTCGGCACGTCCATCGGCCATCTCATGGACCAGCAATATCTCGGCGAGCCGATGAGCTGGGCCAAGGCGAAGTCAATCCTCGCCCATCTCTGGATCCCGGTCTTGATCATCGGCACCGGGGGCACGGCAAGCATGATCCGGCGGCTGCGCGCCAATCTGCTCGACGAGCTTCACAAGCAATATGTCGTGACCGCGCGCGCCAAAGGCCTTCACCCCTTCAAGGCGCTGGTCAAATATCCGCTGCGCATGGCGCTCAATTTCTTCATTTCAGACATCGGCTCCATCCTGCCGGCCATCATTTCCGGCGCCGAAATCACGGCGATCGTGCTGTCATTGGAAACGACCGGGCCGATGCTCATCAGGGCGCTGCAGAGCCAGGACATGTATCTGGCAGGGTCGTTCCTGATGTTCCTCGCCTTCCTGACGGTCATCGGCGTGCTGATTTCCGACCTGGCGCTGGCGCTGCTTGATCCACGAATTCGTTTGCAGGGCGGCAGCACCAAATGAACACGCAATCGCCGCTGCCCGCTCCGGGTGCCCCATTGCAACACTACGTTTCCATCGCGCCCTTCGACTTACAGTCGGTAGAGGCGATGACGGCGGAGCAGTCGAAGGTCTTTCAGGCGTCGCAATTGCGGCTGATGTGGTGGAAATTCCGACGGCACCGGCTTGCCCTTATATCCGGCATATTCCTGGCAGCGCTTTATCTCGGGATACTGATCTGCGAGTTCCTGGCGCCCTACAATCTGCACACGCGCAACATGGACTACATCTATTCGCCACCGCAGCGGGTGCATCTTTTCCACAACGCCCAGTTCGTCGGGCCGTTCGTCTATGGCCGCCGGATGACGCTGGATATGGACACGCTCAAGCGGAACTACATCGACAAAAAGGACGATGTTCAGCGCATCCGTTTCTTCTGCAAGGGCGACAGTTACCGGTTCTGGGGCCTGATCGAAGGTGACAGGCATCTTGTCTGCCCGGCCGAAAACGGCCAGCTCTTTCTGGCCGGCACCGACAGGCTGGGGCGCGATGTGCTCTCGCGCATCATCTATGGCGCACGCATTTCACTGACGATCGGCCTTGTCGGCATCGCTTTCAGCTTCCTCCTCGGCATCGTCATCGGCGGACTGGCCGGCTATCACGGCGGTATCTTCGACCTGATCGTTCAACGCATAATCGAAGTTCTGCAATCGATCCCCAGCATTCCGCTGTGGCTGGCTCTGGCGGCGATCATGCCGATAACCTGGAGTCCGATCCTGATCTATTTCGGCATCACCGTCATCCTCGGGCTGCTCCACTGGACCGGACTGGCGCGGGCCGTGCGTTCAAAGCTTCTGGCGTTGCGCGAGGAGGATTATGTTCTGGCCGCGCAATTGATGGGCGCCAGCAGCGGCCGCATTATCCGGCGTCACCTCATTCCCGGCTTCATGTCGCATCTGATCGCGACGGCGACGATCTCCATACCCGGCATGATCCTGGGCGAGACGGCGCTGAGCTTCCTCGGGCTCGGCCTGAGGGCGCCGATAACCAGCTGGGGCATCCTGCTCACCGAGGCGCGCAGCGTCAGCGTGATCGCGTTCTATCCATGGCTGCTTTTGCCGATCCTGCCCGTCATTCTCGTCATCCTGGCGTTCAACTTCCTCGGCGACGGCTTGCGGGACGCCGCAGACCCCTACAAGTGACGACATCGCTATGCCGCCGAGCGCCGGGCCGGCGACTCCACCCGGTACGATCCTTTTCGGGCAGCCCGTTCGGTTGTTGCAGTGTTCATCGTTGGCCTCTATATGCGGCGATGCTCGATCGGGGTGTAATAAGTCGCCCTCGGATTTCACCCGCGAACCGTTCTGGTCGCCGGGCGTTGCTGATTTCATCGACTGGTTCAGGACGTACAATCGCATATGAGTCGCCTCGATAGTTTCATCCGCAGGATGACGGCACAGCGCGATATCCTCGATCAGGTCTGCGCCGAGGTGGCGAAGATGGAGGGGCCGGTGATCGAGCTCGGCCTCGGCAATGGCCGGACGTTCCACCATCTGCGCGAGCGCTTGCCCGGACGCCGGATCGTGGCGTTCGACCGCGCACTTGCCGCACACGCCAGCTCAATTCCCGAAGCTGAAAACCTCGTGCTCGGCGAAATACGCGAGACGGCGAGCAGGTTCTTTGGCATCGACGCCGCCCTTGTTCACGCCGATATCGGCACCGGCTATGAAGATCTCGATGCAGTGACCGCTACCTGGCTTCCCGATCTGACCGTGCGCCTGCTTCGCGTCGGCGGCATCGCGGTCAGCGGCACGCCGCTCGATCACCCGCAGTTGCAACGCCTCCCGCCGCCGCCCTCGGTGCCCACCGATCGTTATTTTATCTGCAGGCGCGTGTGAAAGGGCGAGAAGTCTTCAGGGGATCGTATAGACCGCTATCTCCCGCTCGATGCCGCGCAGCGAGACCTCATGGGGCACTGGCGTCAGCGCGTTCCTGTGCAACAGATCGGCGGTGAGATTGTCGTCGACCACCGCACGAGTGGCGAAGATCGCCTGTGCGTTGGCTAGGTTCTGGACCCGCGAAGCAATGTTGACCGTCTGGCCGAAATAGTCCTGTCGCTCGTTCATAGATACGGCGATGCAAGGGCCGGCATGGACTCCGATCTTGAGCAGCAGATCCTCGCGCCCGCTCTTCTCATTGAGCGCACGCATTGCATCGCGCATCCTGAGGGCCGCGGCAATCCCACGATCAGGCGTCGCGAAGGTCGCCATCACAGCATCACCGATCGTCTTCACCACCGCGCCTGCCTCCGCCGCGACGATCTCGTGCAGAACCTGGAAATGCTCGCGCACGAGATCGAAGGCTGAAAGGTCGCCCACCCGCTCGTAAAGCTCGGTCGATCCGCGCAGGTCGGTGAACAGGAAGGTCAGGCTGGTGATCTTCAGGCGCTGGTTGATGTCGAGCGTATCCGTGCGATAGAGATCGCGGAACGTCTGGTTGGTGAGCAGGCGCTTGGCGGTCAGGAAGGGCCGGCGTTTGCCCAGGAGATCATGCAATTCCTTTCCGGCGATGAAGACCGTCGGCAGCACGCGGGTGTCGGTCCTGTTTTCCAGCGAAATGCGCAACGGGCCGGGTTGCATCTCCAGCGTCTGGCTCTGGATATGCTCGCGGTCGAAGACCAAGGACAGGCTTCGGCGCTCCTTTGTCGGTTCGCCCTTGACGTCGATGAACTGCACTGAATGGGTGACCGGCTCGAAGACGATGATGAATTCGGACGGAAGCTGCACGGGCAGAACAGCTCTTTCACCGGGCGCAAGCTCGATATCCTCCAGCGAGAACGCTTCCATCGTCTTGGCGAAATCCTCTTCCGGCAGATCGACGCCGGACGCCCAGTAGATCTGGCGGAAATATTCCACCAACGGCAGTTCGTGTGGATTGTGGGCGGCAATCTTGCGCACGCGGGGACTGACGGTGAATGTCACCTCGACCATCTCGTCGAGGGTCGGCGAATAGCCCTCGGCGCACAGCGAGCAGGTGTATTCGTCCTTCTGCAGGGTTTTCAGCGTGGCGTTGGTGTCGAGCACGCCGCCACAGCCGGGGCATAGAACATTCCAGGAAATGTCGAAGATGCCCACCCGCGCCGCATGGAGAAAGGCGCCTATGGCGCGTTCCTCCCCGAGGCCATGCTTGCTGGCGAAGGCTAGCGCATTGATGCGGCAAAGTTCGCGGTCCTTGCCTTCCGCGATGGTTCGCTCGATCGCGTCGATTGCCTGTGGATCGACATTGGTCGATTGCCGCAGAAGCGAGAACAGATCCTGACCTTCGTTCATCGTACAG
>NZ_RZSL01000800.1:0-2214 GCF_003997355.1 Mesorhizobium sp. M1E.F.Ca.ET.041.01.1.1
GCATGTGGAGGGCGGCCACCGGCTGATCTGACCGGCGCAAAGCCCTCATCCATCGCCGCGAGCAGCGCCTTGAGCGTCGGCGGCTGGACGCGCCGGCGGCGCCAGATCATGACGAGGCCCGCGGAACGGACCGGGCCGGGCCAGGCGACCTCCGCCACCCCGCCGCGATCGAGCACGGCCGCGACCGCCAGGCGCGGCACGATGCCGAAGCCGGCGCCGGCTGCCACCAGCCCGGCGATGGCGTCGATGCTGCCGACCTCGGCCGCGAGCCTCGGCCCGCCGAGGCCCGCCTCGGTGAAAGCTCTGTCGACCATGGCGCGGTAGACGCATCCGGTTTCGGTGGCGACGAAGCGTTTTTCGGCAAGCTCCGCCAGATCGACCTCCGTCCTGTTCTCGCCCGGCGGCGCGATCAGCACCAGCGGCTCGGCCGCGACGACGCGTCTGGCGAAGCGCTCGTCCGATTCGCTCGCGCCAGAACGGTCGAAGCAGAAGGCGACATCGATCTCGCCGTCGCCGAGCCTGCGCAGCAACTCGCCGCTGCCGGCGATCTTCAGCTTGATGTCGATGTCGGGATGAACGGCATGGAAGTCGGCCAGCCAGCCGGCAAGCCTTGCGGAGGCAATCGTCTCCAGCGCGCCGATCGCAAGCCGGCCGGCCGTCGCGCTCCTGGTGGCATCGATGACGGCGCGCGCGTCGTCGGCGAGCGACAGCAATTCCTCGGCATAGGGTTTCAACGCCTCGCCGGCCGGTGTCAGCTCCAGCCCTCGCCGAGAGCGCATGAAGAGGCTGGCGCCAAGCTCGGCCTCCAGCGCCTGGATCTGGTCGCTGACGCTCGACTGCGCGAGATTGACCTCCACCGCGGCGCGGGTGACGTTGCGCGTGCGCGCAACCGCGAGAAATGTCTTCAGCAACCTTGGATGCATCGGGCGGGCGGCGCTACTGCAGCTGCGGCTTCTTGAGGAAGGAGTTGCGGTCTGCGGATTTTACCCTGAGCCAGGTCTCGCGGCCGTCGCGCACCACGCGCAACGGGATCTCGGCGCCTGCCGGGTTCTGCCAGAGCTTGCGATAGAAGTCGGCGAGACCGTCGACCTCACCGTCGCGCACGTCGGAAATGATGTCGCCCTGACGCAGGCCTGCCTTTGCCGCTGGACCGCCTTCGGCGACGCTCATCACCACCACCATGCCGTTCGACTCGGCCGAGAAAGCGCCGAGCCACGGGCGCGGTGGCCGGGCCAACTGGCCACGCTTCACCAAGTCGTCGAGGATCGGCGTCAGAAGGTCGATCGGCACGATCATGTTGATGTCGGCGACCTCGCCGGCGCGGCTCATCTGCAGGCGCAGCGAGCCGACGCCGAGCAGCTTGCCGTCGCGGTCGAACAGCGCGGCGCCGCCCCAGGACGGGTGCGCCGGCGCGGTGAAGATCGCCTCGTCGATGAGATATTCCCAGTAGCCGGCGAATTCCTGCTTGGTGACGATGTGGGCATCGACCTGCTGGCCGATGCCGTCGGCAAGCGTCACCGCGTCGCCGATATTGGCCTTCCTGGCGTTGCCGAAGGCGACCGCCGGCAGGTTGAGCGGCGACAGCGCCTGCACCAGGCCGAAGCCGGTCTCCTGATCGTAGGCCAGCGCATGCGCGGCGACCACGCGGCCGTCCTGGTCGGTGAGCCACACCTCGTCGGCCTCGGTGATCAGATAGCCGATGGTGAGCACCAGCCCGTTGTCGCGGATCACCACGCCGCTGCCCTCGCGGCGTGTGCCCAGCGCATTGGCGGTGAAGGCGTCGTCCGGAACCGTGGCGCGCACGGACACGACGGAGCGCGAGACTTTTTCGATGGTCATCGGTCGATCCTGGATTGCGGGTCTTTTTCTATAGGTATGGCCAATGCGGCGTGGTGCAAGGGCTGACGCCATTCCCTTCTCCCCTTGTGGGGGAAGGTGGCCGAGCGAAGCTCGGTCGGATGAGGGGTGCTGGACGGAGCGCGCCTTCGGCCGTTTGCTCCCCGCGTCCTAATCTCCCTCGTATCATTTCTTCCAACACCCCTCATCCGTCTCGGCGCTGCGCGCCGATCCACCTTCTCCCACAAGGGGAGAAGGGGAAAAATCCTGGCCCAGTCATTAGTTCAACGAAAATTGAACTTTTTTCTTTGACGCGCGCGGAACCGCACCTAAATCTTGCGTCAACCAACTCGCATCCGCCCCCCGAACCCACAAGGC
>NZ_RZSL01000801.1:0-2207 GCF_003997355.1 Mesorhizobium sp. M1E.F.Ca.ET.041.01.1.1
GTCGAGAATGATGGGCATCAGACGGCCTCCAGTTTTGGGAACGGAAGCGGAAAAATCAAAACCGCAAAAACGCGCGAACATCGGACTACGCACCGGCGCATAAGGTTTTGCCTCGGCGAAAGGAACCTAGCTACCCGGTGGGGGCTGGGGTAGCTCGCCGGAGCCCGCGCGCGCCCGCTTGGTCCTCCGGCGAGCCGCGTCGAGCACCTGCTGGGCAAGCTCGCACCCGACGATCTCATTATTCCTCCTCCGCCGCTCCTGGCAGCCATGATGCGCGCCGAGCCCGCCGCTTGGCATAGATGGCTGCTGTGTTGAGCATGCTGGTCTTGCCCGCGCCCTCGGATATGAGCGCGTTGACCAACAACCGGCCGAACGCGTCGGCCGCGGGTGCTGGCGCTTCAGGCTCGTTGCTCGTCGGTGTGGCGCCGGGCATGTGAGCCGCGCGGCGGCGGCGACGCTCAGCGTATATCTCTGCGCTCATCGTCATTGGTCGTGCTCCTCTGCTGGCAGGTCGCCGGACAGTTGAAGGATGGCGCGGACATCGGCATCGACGCGGCGGGCGACGGCCACGCCATCGGCAATGGCGGTCTCGATCAGGCGCTCCTCCTCGCACTCTGCCTCGAACAGCCGCGCGGATATCTCGTCATGACGCCGTTCTCGGCTTGCGTCGTCGAGCGAGCGGGCATCATCGGCGACCTCATCGATCTCGGCCTCCAGCCTGGCGATCACGAGTTCAGGGGTCAGCCAGCATTGAAGCCCTACCGGATCGACCGACCACGAATAGCCGCGCGATACGCCCTGCGCTGTCGGCAGGATCACGCTGGCTTCGACGATGTTGCCCTGCCTTGGGAATTCGATCTGGCCGCCGCCGTCGAGCAGGCCGTGGACGCGCGGACGCGCCATCTCCGCTTGGCTGTCGACCCATTGCTTGGCGATGGCTTTCGCATCGGCCGAGGGTACCGGCGCCGTTTCGATATCGCGGAGATCGGCCTTCAGTTTCGCGATCGTCGACCTGACCGTCTCGATCGAGGCAGACAGCGAGGCCGGCCGCTTCGCCGGCTTTGATGGCGCGGCTATGATGGCCGTCCCCGGCGGCAGGCCTCGAATGTAGGCCTCAATTCGGGAGACCATCCGGTCGAGCGATTGCCACGCCTGCGAGCGGGTGTGGTCCTGAGCCTGCAACCGCTCCATCTCCTCGGTGATCTTCGCGAGCCTGCTCTTGGCCTCGTTGATCCGGGCATTGTCCGGGGTGCGCCTGACGCCGTGCGGCGCGGCCGGATTTCGCGACGGAATTTCGGTTTCGACGTAGAGCAAGCCTTCGTCGAGGGCGCGTTGCAGCCGCTCCACCTCCGCCTGTGCTTGCTCGTGCTTATTGAGCGTGGTGGTGTACTTCCGCCAGCTCGATTCCTGCAGCGCCTTGGTGTCGTCGCGCGCCTCGATCATGGCGGCGAGCTTGGCTCTAGCCGCTTCCGGGAGCTTAGCCGAGACGTTCGTAACGGCGTCCATAAGTTCCTCTCCGAGTTGCGTTGTTGAAGAATCTACCGGACCTGAAAAAGCGACCTCACCGTGAAATCCGATTTCGCGGTGACCCCCGGAAGAACGAAGCGATCCAGCGGCGAGGCGGTATCTTGCCTGCACGACCGCGCAAGATGGCCCAGCACAGGGCATCAGCACGGGACAGGCCGGGAGGGCAGGTTGCTGCCGTTCTAAGTTTCGGCCACTTGTCGGCGGCAAAGGCGGTCAGAAGATCGGACACGTCCCAAACGCCTTCGCTGTCTGCGTCGCCGATCTTGGTCCCGACAAGTTCGGCCAGGGCGTGCAGCGCATCGTCGCGATCAGCGAATATCAGTTCCAGCCTTGCGTTGCGTTTGCCGCGGCCGGACGCCCGGAGCCCGAGCGCCTCGTCGAGCGGCGCCAGCCCGGCGAAGAACCTGTCAATGGCTGCGGCGAAGCGTCGGCCGTCGGTCGGATCGATCGGCAGGCCTGCGCGCGCCGCTTGCGCGATGCGGCGGAGACGGGCAGCTCCTTCGATCGCCGGCGAGGTCATCCGGGCCTCGCGCGCCCAAGGGCGGCGGCACGGCTCTCGAAATCCTTTCGAATTCTGCGTTCCATCTCCTTGAGTTTTTGCTGGCTGCGCCGCAGCCGCGCGGCGGCATCCGTCGCGTCCTCCCGGCTGAGAATTGGAATTTCGGTCACATCTGCGAAGA
>NZ_RZSL01000802.1:0-2205 GCF_003997355.1 Mesorhizobium sp. M1E.F.Ca.ET.041.01.1.1
ATCAACGGGCGAGCGGCAGTCTTGCCGACGCATCCAAAGCCCATTTCGGCGTTTTTTGTTGAAGAATCAACATTTTTGTCACCGCCACCGGATCGACTCCGGCGGACCGGATGCCGACCGGCAAGCCGCCGCGGCCGGCGGCCAGAGACTGTCATGCGGCTGCAGCCGGCCGAAATTGCCGCGCATGGGCGCCGGATTTCGCCGCCACCCATCTTGAATTAGCTGACGGTTGAGTCTATCAACCGGCGCATCTTGGAGGCCTAATCGCTTCCCGGCCGCTTTAGCTCAGTTGGTAGAGCACATCATTCGTAATGATGGGGTCGCGTGTTCGAGTCACGCAAGCGGCACCAGTTTTCCTTGCATTTCCAGCCCTGTACCACGTTGTAGGTGCATCTCGGCCATTGTCGAGAATCGCTGTTGGTGGGAAACTTCCGGTGTCAGCATGGGAGGTCAAAATGCCCAATGGTTTCAAGACTGGAGACGTCGTCAGGCTGAAATCCGGAGGCCCGGACATGACGGTGAGCGATGGCGCTGCCTCGGGCACGTATCTGTGCCACTGGTTCAACCGCGAGGGCGACGTCTGGACCCCGCAGCATGCCGGTTTCAAGCCGGACCAGTTGGTGGTGGTCAACGAACGGAAATAGTTTCAGCGCCCCCTGAAGGGCTGCTTTCGGGCGCCGCCAGACCCGCCGATCTCGTATGGCGGAACGACCGACGGATTTTCTCTGCCACCGCGTTTAACGGCTGAAGCGTGGCCGCCAATGGCCGCGCGCAACCGGAGACGAGAGCATGATCCGTCGTACTATCCTTGTCGTTGCCCTTGGCCTGCAGGCCGCCGCAGCGGCCGCCCAGACAACGACGCCAACCTCCGCCCCCGCGCCGGTCCAACCGGCGCCAAGCACTCCCGCCACCGCCAAGCCCGGCACCACGCTGGAAAAATTCGAGGCGCGGCGGGAAAAGGCTTTCATGCGGGCAGACACGGATGGCGACGGCAGGGTCGGCCTGGCCGAGTGGACGGCATTCCAGACCGAGCGCAAGGCCAAGGGCGATCCGGCCAAAGCCTTCGCGCGGATGAATGCCAACAAGGACGGGTTCGTCGACAAGTCGGAGCTCGACGCTTTTCTCGCCAAGCGCTTCGCCAGGCTCGACAAGAACGGCAATGGCGTGCTCGGCGCGGACGAGAGGCCGGGCCACAAAACCGCTCCCAATCAGGAGCAATGACCGAGAGGCTATGCGGCACGATGATCATCGGGAGCGCCCAGGCTGATGGGCGCCGATCCGGACGAGGAACTGGTACGGCGCATCAGTGCCGGCGACCAAGCCGCCGTGCAGGCGATGGTGGCGCGCAAGCTGCCGCGCGTGCTTTCGCTCGCCACCCGCATGCTGGGCGATGCGGCAGAGGCCGAGGACGTTGCTCAAGAGACCTTCGTGCGCATCTGGCGCCATGCCTCCGGCTGGCGCCAGGAGCGCGCGCGCTTCGACACCTGGATCCACCGGGTAGCGCTCAACCTCTGTTACGACCGGCTGCGGCGCCGCCGCGAATGGACGACGGATGAACTGCCGGAGGTGGCCGATGAGAGACCGCTTCCCGACGCCCCTCCCGGAGACGAGGGCCGGCGCGTCCAACAGGCCTTGCTGCGCATCGCGCCGCGCCAGCGCGAGGCGATCGTGCTCGTCTATTATCAGGAGCTGTCCAACATCGAAGCCGCCGGCGCCATGCAGGTCAGCGTCGATGCGCTGGAAAGCCTGCTCGCGCGGGGTCGCCGCGCGCTGCAGGCCCTGCTCATCGGAGATGATGGCGATGACTGAGACGGCGAAGGCATTGCCGAATTTTTGGATGAAGGCGTGGGGGGCTACGCCGAAAGAGTGGATGGGGAAACGAGATGGCTGAGAACCGGAAGACCACCGACGTGCCGCTGGATGCCAAGCGCTTCGCCGTGCTGGCGGACGCCTATGGCAGCGCCTTGCATCGCTGGCCGCGGACCGAGCAGGCCGCCGCCACGCTTTTTGCCGAAAGCGAAGAGGGCCGCGCCATCCTACGGCGCGCCGGCAGGCTCGACGCCATCCTCGACCGGCATCATGTCGAAGCCCCAAGCCGGACGCTGCATGGCAAGATTGTCGCCAACGCCACGTCCGAGATCAGGCAGGGACGGCACCGCCGGCTCTGGTGGCTGGGCTTCGGGCTCGCCGGCGTCGGGCTTGCAG